>JAHFEP010000177.1 GCA_023248415.1 Nitrospirota bacterium | reverse complement strand
TTGGGTTTCCTTATTATCTATCCATGCTTTTTCCTCAAGCTCTTTTACTCGTCTTTTCAGGCTCGTATAATTCATTTTCTTAAATTCCTTTCAATGTCCTCAATCCTCTTTTCAAGGCTCTCTATCTCAACGGACTTAAGCACATTCTCAAGGATTGCCTGTGCAGTCCTTAACCTGATACCTTCGCCCTCTGCCTGTAGAAGCTCCCTTAATACGCTTACAGCCTCGCTTGTAGAGGTCTTTAACTCATGTAATGCAAGGTCTATAATCTCCTGCCTCTGCCTGATAAACTCTGCCTTAAATTCTGGGTTCTTAAGCCATTCGTAAAATGTGGTTTTGGATATGCCCGCCTTTTTCACGCCTTCCGTTATGGTCTTGGTCTCAAGAATAAGCAGAATAGCCTTTAATTGGTTGTTGGTAAGATTCCGTTCAGTTCCATCCATTATTCACGCTCCTAAGTCCGATATAAGACTTCAGCAGTAGTCCGTTCATCAGGGTCTTTGCTTAAAACCTCAATACTTTCAGCGACCTCATCTGCCAATTCTTCAGCCATCAATCCCCATGATTTATCGCTGAATAACTTATGGGGCTCAGTGCCATCTGCTTCTAATTCAGCATCAATGCCATCAGAGAAAGCTAAAAGTTTTTCGTGCCATTGTTGTAAATACCCAATCCGTTCTACATCGTTCCAGGACTTATATTCTTCCGAGCCATGTATGCAAGCACGAATTTTTCCGAAATGGTATGTAATTTGTTCATCGCTTGACCTTACCATTTTGCATCCTCCTTTGTGAATCTCTCTTTGTAAAGCTCTTTGATAGAGTTTACAATTGGCTCAAGGCAATCAATCTTGGGCTCGGCAACATCACGAAACAACTTTGCAAAGACCTTATCAAGGTTATTAAGATTGTCCACCTGCAATGAGCAAGCCCAAATCATTTTAATCAGCCCAGAGTTTTTCTCCAAAAAATCCTTTTTTAAGTCTTCTAAAATCCCTCGCAAGAAATGCTTTTCGGGAAATGATATTCCATCCCTGAGCACACGGAGCTTTTCATCTGGAATCTTTGAGGCGATTAACTGCGCCAGTTCAGCTTCTTTTGTTTTGAAAGAGAAAAGCACAGTTTCTATAAGCGTGTTGATTTCAGACAACCGTTTTCGTTCCTCCGTTGCCTCCAAAACGCCTTTCTCGTTTATAAGGCGTAGCAACATGCCTTTATCGTCTTTGCAACGGTTTTCCTTTCTCTTAAGCTCCCTCAATTCCGTTTGTAGAATCTTGGACTGCTCATCTATTGCCTTGTTCCCTGTAACGGCACTGCTATAGGCCTCCACTGCCTCGCTATACTTCAACCAAAGGTCTCTAAGACAAACCCTCTTTTAGCGGCTCTGTAATCCGAATTACAGGCGATTTCACCGTCTCTATAAACTCCTGAAAACTGGCGTATCTGGTCGGCCTCTGGAATCCAGACTTTGACGGTTCAACCGCATTTTGGCCAAAATACTCCGGGGAATCATCACCACTGTTTAATTCTTTTACCTTTTCCATTTTTTAATACCTCCATTAAATTGTTATTCTCTTATCCAAATCTTGTATGGTTTCGTAAAATCCCTTGCAGTCGCATTTCTTGGCTGCACCTTTTCCACAGGCTTATAGCCGCCTATTGGCTTCACGGTTGAGTTCATAAAATCCAAAAAACTGGAATATCGTTTTGTATTAGCTGCCTGGTAAACTTCACGCTCAATTGGGCTCAAACTATCACTCATTATTTAATCACCTCCTCACTCAACAATTTTTCCACCAAATACATCTAAAACTCCCTTAACAGGGTCATCACCTAAGGGGGCAGAATTGCCAAAGGCTGCCAAACTACCCCAAAGGTTGCCATTATTTTTATTGGCAGCCTTTGGACTTTCTTGGCAACCTTTGAGAGTCCATGTCCACTTTCCTTGATAACCCTCTTTTCTTATAATTACCCCCAAGACCTTCTTTGCTCTGTGTAAAGTCCTTTCTGCTATCCCTGCCGCTTTAGCTTCTCTAAGGACTTCCTTTGCCTCAACCTCTCCGTCTGTCAAAATATCCCTTAGAAAGTCGGTTGCATCTTCTAAGGCTGACCTATCCTCTAAGGATGAGGGTATGGCCAACAGGGCATCAGCCGTATGATTTGTTACCCCTCCCCATGCTATCTTAGGGACACCGTCAATATTCTCTATGGTATAGGATAAAGAGGGGGGCAAGGGTGCAAGATTAGACTTAATACCTGCTAAGATACGCCTATTCTCATCTTCGGGGTCTTTGGCAATCAATAAGGCAGACCGTGCAGCTCCGATTATTCCAATACTGCCACCACCCCGATAAACTGAATTAGAGCTGCTGGTTTTATTCAAGTGTCTTACAATGATAACTGCAACGCCTATATCTTCGGCCATCTTGGCAAGGGGTGATAACGCAGTTCTTACATCTTGGTCTCTCCAGCTATTAGCTTTCCCCATATACCCCATTAGAGGGTCAATTACTACCAGCTTAGCATCTATCTTTTTGCAGGCTTTTTTAATTGCCTCTGTGTCCTCTACAGTCGGGAATCTATATTTACCATCAGAGCCTTTTACACCCTGCAACGCCACTATCTTGGATTTGTCCGCTCCTGCTATTTCAAGTCTTGGCGCAATAGTATCAGCGAGTCCATCCTCTAAGGACATCAAAACAATACCCCCCTGTATAGAAGGGCTGCCATCTGGCATGGCCTGTCCTGTGGAAATTCTCGCTGTCATGTCAAGTGTAAATAGTGATTTGCCAAGCCCGGGGTCTCCATCAAGGAGTGTTATCTTGCCTAATGGGACATAACCGTTCCAAAGCCAAGAAACTTTTTCAGCAATAACTGAATCAAGGCGGATAATTTCTATAACCCCATCCCCGATGCCCTCCTCTATATCTGTCTTCTTCCATTCAGGCGTTGCCTTGATAATATCGCCCAGCTCGGCTTTGATAGCCTCTGTTTCTTTGCTGTCCCGGTTATTAACCCAATCAATTATGTCCTCTGCCTCTTGCAGTCCCGGAAGTTCTACAATCTTTATTGCCCCAACCTTGCCATATAAGGCAATGGCTATCCTTTCAGCATAAGCCCTGCCGGGAATATCATTATCAAGTAATATGATTATCTTCTCCTTACCCTCAAAGAATTTTAGATACTCATCCCTGAAAGGGCTTTGCGCTCCAGAGTCAAGGCAGGTTGCAGTAAGCTTAAAATCCTTTGTTAGAAGGTCCGCTTTTGCCTCGCCTTCAACAATAAAAGTATACGTGGACTTGACTAACTGTGGCAGATTGTAAGGCACAGGCTCACAACCTCTGCCTGTAACCCACTTATCACCTTCAAGGTGCTTGAAGGGAAATTCTTTGCTTCTGCCATTTCTACCGGGTTCTATTCGCTCCTTTTTGTAAACGGTCTTGCCTTCAATATTTTTATACTCAAAGGTCGCAACCACCTTTCCCTTTGGTGTATCTGCTATCCCCTGCATCTCTGCAAGCTCTTTTAAGGCTGTCGGAAAATCTACGCCTTTCAATTTTTCATAGAAACGGAATACATCACCGCCGCCGCAACCAGCAAGGCAATTATAGAGGCCGCTTTCAAGGTTTACTGATAAGCTCGGATTATGGTCATCATGGAAAGGGCATAAGCCCATTGACTCTGCTTTACCATTGACTTTAAGGGAAGGGATATATTGAGTGTAGAAGTTTCTAAAATTAAGACTATTTAAGATTTTTTCCTTATCCATATCAAGCCCTCCTCCCCAATTTTTGTATCAGCAGTTCAACCAAAGACCAGCTAAGAAGGCTCTGACAGGCAAGGAAAACCAGAAAGACTTTTATAATTCGCTTTAAAAGGTTATTTGTATTTCCCATTTCCATCTTCTCCTTCTTTCTCTGTAGCAGGTAATACTATAAAACCCCTCCCGCTACAACCATGACAGGTCTTTTTACCGTAGTTCACAGTGCCGTAACCATTACACACCGGGCATTTTTGAGCGAAAACTTTTGGTTGGAATTCAAGGTTGGTAGTCTCCATCTTTTAATCTCCTTTCAATCTATTAAAAATAAAAAGCAGATACATATTTTGTGTTTAAATCAAATATAACAGAAAAATTTAAGGAGTAAATGCCCGTATAAAGTGTAAGTTTAAATGTCCATTTTGTGTAGATGATGTATTAAATGTAGATGTTTTTGATGCTTCTTGGAAGTCTGTAGGAAGTTTATAGGTGTGATTTTGCTTGCTTAATTATCGCAAGAGCTTTATTGTAAGCCCTTTCAGTCTGTTTGTAGTGCGCCCTGTAGGGACTGATTTCCTTAAGCTGCCCATCTCTGCCTTCTATTACTCTGGGAGCGGTGCTGCCCTTGTATGTTTTTTCTGCAATCTCGGAGAGCTTAAGTCCACAAGATTTTAGCTTAAAGATATTCCATATATTAAGGGTGCTTTCTTTGGTTTTACTTTTTGGAAGCATTTTCTTATAATACTTAATCCACCCTTTGAAATCTCTTAATAACTCTGTCTCTGTCTTGTTTATATCAACTATCATACAAAGATGCTTGCCGCTTTTATGGGTGCTAACATACTTGCCCTTTTCATTAGAAGGCTGGCAGTTAAACATTACAGGGTTATATCCTTCATATACCATGTTGAGCAGCGTTTGCTTAGAGGCAGCAGAGGGGTTTATAACATCAACCGCCTCTGCGCCTGTAAAGAAAGTGGTTAACCTGATTCCGTTATAACCATCATAATTCTTAACGCCTATTGGAGGCGGGAAGGGATATCTTACTTTCCATTTTTTGCTTATTTCCTTTTCCCATGCTTTCAGGGTTACAAGGTCATCATCTATCGTTTTTTTATTGTGCTTCTTAACCCGCTCTACTAACCGTCCCCATTTATTAAAATCTTTCCGATATTCTGAATGGTGTATTAACGCCATATATTTATCATGCTTACTTATCTTCATCTTCGCATCTTCTATCTTCTTCATCTGTCTTGCCTTCCTATAGGCTCCTAAAGGGTATTTGAGGGAAGGCTGGTTAGGAATCCAGCCTTTTCGGGTTGCAATCCCTATCCCTCAAAATTGTAACTAAATTGTAACTGTAAGCCCTTATAACCACCCAATTCTACCCAACACCATCCAACATCTACATTTTATCATAACCCTTGACTAATAAGCAAAAACCAAGTATTATAAACAAGTTAGTGTCGCTGTAGAAAATGGGATGTTTTGCACTTAAAATCCCTCGGGGGGTAACTCCCGTGCCGGTTCAATTCCGGCCTCCGGCACCAAGTTTCCAATTAAAAGCCCGCTATCCAGCCTCAAAACTAAAGACGCAATCCACTTAACATAATTTCGTATTGACCTTTTTTATCAAGGGGAATATACTTTTTATGCCTGCAGTGATGAGGCTGTCCTCCTAACAAGTAAAATATAAATGAACACTATTAAACAAAAAATCTTTTTTATCACCCTCCTTCTAATTGCAGGAATGCTTTTGCCTGCCATTTCTTTTGCCGATGCTGATAAGATTTTTAAGGAAAACAACAAGGCAGTTGTGGTAGTCATAGCTTTTGATGAGCAAAACAAACCAATAAGTCAAGGCAGCGGTTTTATTGTCAGACAGGACGGCGCAGTTGTTACAAACTATCATGTTATAAGCAATGCATCAAACATTGCTGTAAAGGCAGGGGACAAGGTTTTAGAGGTTGAGGGGTTCCTTTATATAGACAAGGAGAATGACCTTGTTATTCTTAAGGCAGAAGTAAAGGAATTACCGACTGATGCTATGAACAACGAACAGGCTGTTGAAAAAGTGTAAATTTGTATTCCAGATTGTCATTCCTGCCTGCCTGTCGGCAGACAGGGACTGGATTCCCGCTAAACTTGTCCCCGAATGCATCTATCGGGGAAGCATGCGGGAATGACATTAACGGTTATTTTAGAGTTTTTCAACAGCCTGCGAAGATTTGACCCTCTGCACCCTATAATTTCTTGCAAAGTTAACAAACTTTATTTATAATTAAAACAAAAGATTGTATTGGAGGATTTATTATGCAGAGCAACGCATTAAAAAAAGAGGCTAAAAAAGCCATTGAAGCGCTCTCAGAAGAAAAGGTAAGGGTTGTTATTGATATTATAGAATATCTAAAAGGAAAAGAA
>JAHFEP010000042.1 GCA_023248415.1 Nitrospirota bacterium | reverse complement strand
TCCTTGTCCAGTGGCAGGCGTAGCATTCCCTTGGCGTGCCTTTGTATTGATTATTCAGATGGCACCTGCTGCATAAAACTGTTGTATGCAAGCCTGTCAACGGGAAGGCAGTGATGCTGTGATTAAATTTACCCTGTGTCCATGCTGTATCAGATGCCTTGTGGCACTGCTCGCAGGTGGTTGGGAAACCTGATGTTGCATGATTCGGGTTTGTTGTTGCATCATATCTTGCCTTGTGGCAGGAGTAGCACTCCCTTGATGTTACCTGCTGATAATTAGCATGGCATGTCGTGCAGGCAAGGGTATTATGAATCCCCTGCAATGCCCAGCTTGCCGGCGCGCTTGAATGGTTCCAGTTCGCGGGTTTCCAGCCTGATGTATTATGGCACTGCTCGCAGTTCTGGCCAAGCAGCAGCTTCCACGGGTCTCTCTGATTTCTTATCCAGTGGCAGGAATTACAGTCCCTTGGCGTGCCGGTATACTGATTGTTCAGATGGCATTTGGCGCAGTCAACTGTTGTGTGCAGCCCTGTTAACGGGAACTTTGTATGGCTGAATTTTGCGCCCTTCCAGCTTGCGTCAGATGCCTTGTGGCATTGGGTGCAGTCTGTGGAATAGCCGGCAGTTGCATGATTCGGGTTTGTTGTTGCATCATATTTTGCCTTGTGGCAGGAGTAACAGTCACTTGATAATCCTGTATATTGGCCGCCCTTGTGGCATACGCTGCATTGCAGGGTAGCATGTATACCTACAAGCGGAAATTTTGTATGCGAAAATGTGGCGGGCCTCCATGAGTTTGTTCTATGGCACTGCTCGCAGGTAGTTGGAAAATTAGAGGCAGCATGATTCGGATTTGTCGTTGAATCATATTTTGCCTTGTGACAGGAGTAGCATCCGCTCGTTATCCCTGCGTGATTAAAGCTTGATGCCGGCCTCCATGCGCCTGTTGCTGCCCTGTGGCAGGTATCGCATTTTGTTGGAAAATTATTGGAAGTATGATTTGGATTTGTCGTTGCCTCATAATGTGTCCTGTGGCAGTTGTAACAGTCTGTGCCTTGTGGTTTAACAAAGATGCTGTTGGCAGTAGTATAGGTTATTGTCAGGATAATGGCTATTATGAGCATTAAAAGGGCGTTTTTGATTAAACTATTTGTTGACATATAATTTCCCTCCTCAAGAATTGCTAATAAAACATACTAATTAACATAAATGATGCCTCTTATTTTCCATGGCAGTCACTGCATGGTGCAGTGCTATGCCTCCCCTCCAACGGCCAGAAGCTATGGTTAAACTTTATCCCCTTAAAGCTCGGGTCAGTATCTCTATGGCATTTATTGCACTCTGTTGAAAAATAATTGCTGTATTCCTTGTGAGGCGGCATTGTTGTGCCTTCATAATCCTTCCTATGGCAGTTATAGCACTCTATTGAAAGATTTTTATAGTGGCCGCTGCCGTGGCACTTTGTGCAATCAGCAATTAATCTATGAACACCGCCAAGGCTGAATCCCCCTGTTGAGTGTGTAAAGGTTGGCGGCTTCCATTTAAGCGGCGAATGGCAGTCCTTGCAGAACATACCAAACTGATTATAGTGGATATCTTTGTGGCATGTTGCACAGCCTGCTGTATTTTGCTTATACGCAGCATCCTTATGACAGTCGTTGCATCCAAGTTTTGCATGTCCGCCTACCAATGGAAACCCCCTCTTGCTGTGTATTGTTGGGTCAAGCTTCCATGTCTTCATGTCATGGCACCTCTCGCACTCTTTAGGCCTCTCCACCTTATGGTCTGGCTTGTGGCAGAAACTGCATGATGTATTAAGCCCGGCAAATTTACCTTCACCATGGCATATATTGCACTTTACATCTTTATGTTTTTCAGTCAATTTAAATCTCATATTTGTATTGTGGTCGTAAGTTGATGGACTCCATCCCTCTGCCTTATGGCAATCCTCGCATTTTCTCTTTTTGAACTGGCCAAGGTGCTTGTCCTTATGACACGAGGCACAGGCCCTGTCCAAATCCCTGAATATCTCCTTTTCGTGGCACTTTGCGCATAAAACATCCTTGTGCTTGCCTGTAAGCTTGAATTTCTGGCTCTCCTCATGTTTATAAGTTGACGGCTTCCAGCCTTCTGTTTTATGGCAATCCTCGCATTTTTTATCTACAAACTGCTTTTTGTGCTTATCCTTGTGGCACGCAGTGCATGCCCTGTCTAAATCTTTATATTTACCCTTCTCATGGCACTTGGCACATTCAACATCCTTGTGCTTGCCTGTAAGCTTGAAATTAAGGTTCTTTTCATGCTTGTATGTTGACGGCTTCCATTTCTCTGTTTTATGGCACTCTGTGCATTTTAAATCAGCAAACTGCTCCTTGTGTAAATTCTTATGGCAGTCAATACACTCAGAGCCTATATCCTGATACAATCCTTTCCTATGGCACTTTGAACATAAAACATCCTTGTGCTTGCCTGTAAGTTTAAACTTCTTATTTTTTTCATGATCATATTTAGAAGGTTTCCAGCCTTCAGATTTATGGCACTCATCGCACTTTCTTCCAAGGAACTGGTCTTTATGCTCGTTCTTATGACATTCGCTGCATACCGTTGTTGTGCCCTTAAATTTGTCATCCCTATGGCATTTGGCGCATTCAACATCCTTGTGCTTGCCTGTAAGCTTGAACTTTGGCTTTTCAAAATGGTTGTATATAGCCGGCTTCCATGCCTTAAGATCGTGGCAGTCAAGGCACTTTTTGCTTCCAAACTGGTCCGCATGCCTGTTCTTGTGGCAGCTCGCACATTCCTGATTAAGCCCAAGATATGAATCCTTTGTCCCGTGGCATTTGCTGCATTTGCTTTTGATGTCATAATGTTTACCTTCAAGTTTGTAGCCTGTCTTCTCATGCTCAAATTTATCCTTATCTATATCAATAATGCTAAAATGCTTGCCTTTATGGTCTGTGTGGCATTTGAAGCACTTCCCCTCTGCCTTTGCATGGAGACCCTTACCCTTTGCTATTCTCTCCCGGATTTTGTTATGGCAGCCAAGACACTTTGAATCGGGAACACCACCACCAAGCTGATGGCACTTAGTACAATTATTAATACCTTCAATATCAGAGTGCGCATTTGACAATTTCCCGGGGCTTATCAGGCCTCCAATGCCCTGCCCCTTTTCCTCTGCAAGGGCATTGCCTGCGTAAATTCCAAAACCCCATAAACAAATAAATACGGTTATTATTTCTTTCCATCTTAATCTTCTAATGAAATTCTTATTATGACCATTTCTCATTAATAGTTTATTCGTATATAACAGGCTGTTGAAAAACCCGATAACTGCAAGCGTCATTCACGCAGCGTTTTTGAGCGGGAATCCAGAAAGTGTACAAATATTGCAAGACACTGGATTCCTGCTTTCGCAGGAATGACATAATGACATTAAATAATTATTTCACGCATCAAGAAAATAATAACTCCTGCCTCTTAATATAGAGGCTTATCAACAGCATTATTTCTGATTGGTTTTATCCCCACCCCTGGACTGAATCTTAATTCACGCTTCATGCTTTCAGTAGGGTATCCAAATATTACTACCTTGTAAAATAAATTTCTGTGATATCTGTCACAATCAGAAAATTAAAATTTTAATGTGATTGTTTAAGGTGATAATATTGGGGTTGCTATATTATATGCTTCTAAAAGGGGAGGCATCTAACACATAATGCCTGTTTTTCATATACTTAATAATACCTTCTCTTTTCAATTCTTTTATTCCCCTTGTTACAGACTCCCTTGATATGCCAATCATGTCTGCAAGAGATTGATGAGTAATTTTTAGATCAACAAGAACACCGTCTTTCATATAAACGCCATGTCCTTTTGAGAGTTCGTAAAGCTGGTCAGTAATCCTGTCTCCAATGCTTTTAAAAAGAAGTCCGTCCATGTAATGCTCTGCCTCTACAAGCCTTGAACATAATGTGTTAATAAAGTTAAACGCAATCTTTGGCATCTTTTCTAAAATATTTATTGTATCATTCCGTGATAAAGCAGCAAGTCTGCAGTCAGTTATTGCCCTTGCGTTTATGCACCTCTCCTTGCCAATCAATATGCAGATCTCGCCAAAAAAATCGCTTTGTTTTAACACACCTGAAATCTTTTCTTTTCCATCCATTGTCAGCTTTGTAATCTTTAAATTGCCTTCCTTTACCAGATACATTGCATCAGCAGCATCCCCCTGCTTTAATATCAGATAGTTCTTCTTATAATATCGCTCAACAAGCAGCCCATCTATTACCCTTAATTCATCATCAGTCAAGCCCTTAAATACAGCAACCTTCTTTAATAATTCAAGATTACTCATTTAACCCTCACCCCTTTCTTGTGTTAGCCTCTCACATCACCTCATCATCAAATTATCTGACACCTCCTTTCTGATGAGTAATTAGAGAAGCAAGTTCTATGCCAAAAGCCCTATCTCTGATGTTACAATCAATATATTTTATAAAGGTGATTGATTCATAAGCGCTTTTTATCAATTTTAATCTTCATTTGCAGTAAAAGGAATTGGTATTGAAACCAGCCAACTGTCTTAAAAAACTGACACATCTATATTCAAAAATGTATCATATTTCATATAGCTATGGCTTACTCTGGCTTTACAGGAATCAGCTCTGTTTTATCATATGGACAATATATATAATCTGAAGGAAAGATTCTCCCGTCTTTCGGGCACTTCTTAACTGTGCCGAGGTCCTCGCCAAATGCAATCCTTGAAATCTCTGAAAATGCAACCATATTTTCAGACACCCTGTTATTTATCTCATCAAAAAACTCGTAGCCAAAATGGCTTGAGGAGAAATAGGCGTTTTTAAGTGTATACTGCTTGCCGTCCCTTTTTATAATTACTAAATCGCCGCTCTTCTTAACCAATTTTGAGTGGTCAAATGTATATGCAACATCTGATGTCAGCAATTGTACCTCTTTTATATCTGCTATCTTAATCTTTATATTATTCTCTTTATAATCACCACTGATAAACTCATTCGGCTCAAGGGTCTTTGTAAATTTCTTTGTCTTAATGACAGAGCCATTTCTCTTATAAATAACACCGCCAACTACTGCCTTTGAAAAAACATCAGCAGCGCCGCCAATAAGAAAAACACTTACAATAAAAAATAAAATATACCTTTTCATTATTCTACCCTCCTTGCGCACAGCAGATAAGAAACCTATAATCAATACTTAAAACTATTATAAAGGTTAATCCTCTAAATTAATCTTGTCAAGCATTTTTAATTGACTTTACCAAAATTTTACATAAAATATTAATATTTAAACATTTATAGCAGGAGGAAATATGGCGCTGACAGAAGAAGAAAAGAAAAGGATTAAAGAAGAAGAGCTTTTTAGGGCAAAGATTAGCGGCGAGATTTCAGGACAAAAGAAGGTCAACTGGAAAACATATCTTATCTCTTCACTAATAATATGGGCAATAGCCATACTATTGATTGTCTGGTATTACCTCCTACCTATGGCAACACAACAGCAGCAGATAACAGGCGTCTATCAGATAGATTCAAAGGTATATATATCCGGAAGGGATAAAAATGGTGATTTAGTAAAAGAGACAATTGAGCTCATTGACAGGCCAAGCAATGTTAGCGGAGAGCCTGTAACAATTGGAATGGTTAAAAACGGGACAAAGGTAAAGATCGCAGACAGGCAGATATGGTATTATGTAACTATTATAGATGAAAAAGGAGAGGGCAAATCAGGATGGGTATCAGATGCCTTTATCAGACCGCATGATATTTAAGCAGCCTTAAAGAGCAAGGCAACTACTATATGCAGTATCATTATATTAAACATGACCCATGCAAAAATCCTGTGAAATACAATCCAGTAATCAAGAAGCTGCTGGGCAACCTGAAGCAGGATAACCCTGCGTATTATCATTGTCTGCTCCCTTACTAATCTATAAACCTCTCTACGTGGTTTAAATGGCAATCTGAATCTAAAAAGGAGTTTTATTCTGAGACCAAAGAAGCGGAACGGCCTTAAAACATCGCCTATAAATAGATACACTAATGATTTTAAGCCGTGATACACTGCTACCTTTTTCATGCCTGATAATTCTTCAACAATAGTATGTATTGAAACACCTGCAGGAAAATATTTATCAATCTTCTTTGTGAGTAAGTCACTCTCCCCTTTCAGCCTGTTTAGTTCATCTTGATTATCGGCAATTCCCACAGGTATCTGGACATATATATATCTTCCGATTATCCCGCTGACCATGACAACTACCATGCTCCAGAAGCTGACAGCAACAATCCCGCCTAATTTATATGTGGTATGATAGGTAATTAATATCGGACCGATAAGCCCTAAATAGATATGAAGGTCAAGCCATGCCTTTCTTACGCCTATACCCTGCAGAAATTTCAATCTTCTTCTGATTGTGTATACCTGTGTAAAGACCATCATCCCGCCGCCAGTGTATCCAATCCAGTGGCCTATCCCTTTGGACGGCGAGAATTCCTGAAAATACCACCAATAAGAAAATATTAAAACAACTACTATTGTAAGGCTGTATGAAAAAATGATTGATATGTATTGAAGGAGTCTATTCATGTTTATTGTAAGGGATTAGAAACCTTTACATTATTTGGCGGACTGAAGTCAAAGACTGAATCAGAAATAGAGGCATTAAACTTCATATTTTTAAATTCAATTATTGTCATATCATTATTCTTTTCAAAAAGCTCTGTCTTATAAAGCGCGCCGTCTTCTTCAAACCAAAGATGTATCTTTTTAAAGAAATTAGAAATAGAAGCGTCCTTTGGAATAAGCTGGAGGATAATGATGTTTTTACCTGCCTGTTCGGCAGACAGGCCAGATTTCTTTATCTTTTTTAAAAGTGACACATCATAACTCTTTTTCATCTCCTCTCCGCTCTGTCCCATGCCTATTGCCATCTTTTCAAAGATGCTCTTTATCTCTGCCTTTTGCGACAAATCAAACCTTGTAGCCTCCTTTAAATCAGGCAGGTAGAACCAGACGATATTGCCATTAACAATCATTGTGTTTTTTTCAGGCTCTTTATATTCCCATACCATCTTCTGCGGCCTCTTGAAATACATTGTGCCTCTTGATACTACCTCATTCTGCAATAAGCTCAGTGATTTTCTCTGGATAAACTGCCCCTTCATTGTTTCAACTGATTTTTGCTTTTCGTCTATCTTTTTCAAGATGGCATTAAGTTCATTAGGCTCTGCAGCAAAAACCATGTTAGCCCAAAAAAAAACTGCAATAAATAATAAATATCTCAATTTTCTAAAATACAATTTACATTCTCCAATAAAAAATAAGGGGACAATTCAACATTCTGTCCCCATTTATTAAAAAACACTTACAGTTCGGAATATTACATCAGCATGACTGATGGCACTTGCATGTGCCTGCTGTCTTTTTTGCAATCTTCTTGATAATCACGATTCTCACCTCCTTTTATAAAAAGAGTTTTTTAGCGCCTTGAGTTTAGAATTTCTTTAAACGCACGGTCCTCAAATATATTTTCAATACAGCTTGAGACTGCCTCGTTTATCATCTTTTCCACAGACTCCGCGTGAAACAACGGCTCCTTCATCTCAAGGGATGTTGTAGCAGTATCTGTCCACAATATCCTCTTCTCCTTTGGATCAGCAATTACAATCTTTAGCCTTGCCTTCACCTTATGCTCGTTAGCCATAAATTTAGAAATAACATCGCTCCACAGCTCCACTATCTCTCCGCCAACAACAATATCGCCCCAATCTGCATTAAGGTTTTGGGCATCTAAATTCCATCTTTCAGCCTTCTTCCAGTTAAATCCTTTCTTCATAAAATATTCACCGAGCATCTCAGTAACCGCATCTTCTACAGAGACGCCTGCAGGCGCAAAAAAGTCCTTAGAACCTGAATATGCTATCCTCTTGCCTGCAAAATTCTTCTCCTCCCTGTCACGTTTATCTGTAATCTTTGTAATTCCTATTGATATATTGCTGTTAACCGCAGTACCTACTGCTGGTGAGGGTATATATTTCAGGTTTAAAGATATGTTCTCTGCAAATGTCAGATGGGGGGATAAAAACAACAGAAATGATATCAGGCTTAAGATTTTTTTAATCATTATTATTCCACCTCTTTTAAAAAGGTTAGTGTGATGTCAAAATTATAATTCTACTTCTAAAACTATGCAAGAGAAATTATTTTTAGATTTAGATATAGAAAATTGTCATATATTAAATTCCCCTCTTTTCTAAAGAGGGGGTAGGGGAGATTATTAAAAAAAAATCCCTATCGCTAAATCTGTATCGGCGGCCTGAACCAACGCAGCCTGAGCGCATTGCTTACAACGCTCACTGATGACAGCCCCATTGCACCAGCAGCAATCATTGGGTCAAGCAGGGTTCCAAAGAATGGATATAAAGCCCCTGCTGCAACAGGAATAAGTGATGCATTGTAAAAGAATGCCCAGAAGAGGTTCTGTTTAATATTTCTGATTGTCGCCCTGCTCAATGCAATGGCTGTAACAATACCGCGCAAATCACCGCTGATTAATGTAATATCAGATGCCTCCATTGCCACATCTGTGCCTGTGCCAATTGCAATGCCAATATCTGCCTGTGCAAGGGCAGGCGCATCGTTTATGCCATCGCCTACCATTGCAACTTTCTTGCCTTCTGCCTGAAGCATCTTAACATGCCTTGCCTTGTCCTCTGGCAAAACCTCTGATAAAACTCTCTCTATCCCAACCTGCCTTGCAATTGCCTCTGCTGTCCTCTTGTTGTCGCCTGTGAGCATTATTACCTCAAGGCCGAGCTTATGCAGGGCATCTACTGCCACCTTTGAATCAGGCTTTAATGTATCTGCCACAGCGATAATCCCTGCTGCCTTTCCATCAACTGATAAAAACATCGGGGTCTTGCCTTCATCAGAAAGCCTCTCTGCATCTTTCTCAAGGTCATTGAGTTTAATGTCTCTATCCCTCATTAATTTTAGATTTCCAAGCAGCACATCTTTTCCTTGAACCTTTGCCTCTAAGCCATGCCCCGGTATGGCATTAAATTGCTCAGCATCAACTAACTCTATATTCATCTCCCTTGCCTTTTTTACAATCGCCTCTCCCAATGGATGTTCAGAACCCTTTTCAGCAGACGCAGCGTAAGAAAGTATTTCCTTTTTCATGTTTTCTAATCCCCCCTCGCCCCCCTTTATTAAAGGGGGGTTGGAGGGGATTATATCTGTCACAGACGGCTCGCCCTTTGTCAATGTTCCTGTTTTATCCAAAATAATGGCATTTAACTTATGTGCTGTCTCCAATGCCTCGCCGCCGCGAAATAGTATTCCGTTCATTGCGCCCTTTCCTGTGCCAACCATAACTGATGTTGGCGTTGCAAGGCCTAATGCACAGGGGCATGCAATAATCAATACTGCAACAAAATTTAAAAGTGCATAGGTGAATGAAGGCTCAGGCCCAAATATATACCATATAATAAATGTTATTACTGAAATAATAATAACAGCAGGGACAAAGTAGCTCGCAATAACATCTGCAAGCCTTGCAATAGGAGGCTTGCTCCCCTGCGCCTCCTGAACCAGTTTTATAATCTGTGCTAAGGCTGTCTCTTTTCCAACCTTTGTCGCCCTAAACTTAAAGCTCCCTGTTTTATTAATGGTAGCGCCAATTACCTCATCCCCGCTCTTTTTCTCCACAGGTATGCTTTCTCCAGTAATCATGGATTCATCTACTGAAGAGTATCCATCTATAATTATCCCGTCTACTGGTATCTTCTCTCCTGGCCTTACAAGAACTACATCACCCACTGCTACATCTTCAATCAGAATATCCTCTTCCTTGCTATTTCTTATTACCCTCGCTGTCTTTGCCTGAAGGCCTATCAATTTTTTTATTGCCTCTGATGTCTGTCCTTTAGCCCTCATCTCAAGGAGTCTGCCAAGTAGAATCAATGTAATGATTACTGCTGCTGTATCAAAATATACATCTGCCTTTAGTCCACGCGCCTCAAAGAAATTTGGAAAGAAGGTTGCAATAACACTGTATCCAAATGCAGCAGATGTGCCGACTGCAATGAGAGTATTCATATCTGTTGTAAGATGCCTTGCAGCAGTTGTTGCACCTCTGTAAAACTGCCTGCCTGCCCAGAACTGGACAGGGAGTGTAAGGATTAATAATATAAATTTATTTTGCAGGATATTTGGAATGAATGGAAACCATTCTGGAAAGCTTCCCATAAAGATTGGAATGGATAAAAGCGCTGATACAACAACCTTGTTTCTTAGAGCTAAAAAGGATTTTCTTCTCTCCTTCTCTTCTTTCTCTAATAAATCCTCTTCTGGCGCAACCTCAAGAACTTTGTAGCCTGCTCCTTCTACAGCCTTTTTCAATTCTGCTATTGTGGTCTGGCCAGAAATATATTCAACAGTAGCCTTTTCTGTTGCAAAATTGACTGAGGCATGGATTACACCTTGCGTAGAGTTCAATGCCTTTTCAACCTTCTGAACGCAGGAGGCGCATGTCATGCCCTGAATAGGAAGCACAACCTTTTCAATATTAGCATCGTAGCCAAGGTTTTTAACAGTCTGTATAAAACTTGCGATATTTGTCTTTTGAGGGTCAAAGGTAATGGTAGCCTTTTCTGTTGCAAAATTTACAGATGCAACCTCAACACCTGTTACAGCGGATAAGCCCTTTTCTACCTTTGCAGCGCAGGAGGCACAGGACATGCCTTTAATGGGAAGGTCTATCTTCTTTCCCCCTTCTTTAATACCTTCTTCTCCCCCTTTAGTAAAGGGGGATACAGGGGGATTAAATTTACTTAATGCAGCCTCAGGGTCTTTTTCAAATTTATCTTTACACCCTTGGGCGCAAAAATAGTATTGCTTGCCTCTATATTCACTCTTATACTTTGCAGTTTTTTCATCAACGGTCATCCCGCAGATTGGGTCAATTGCCATGGTGTTTCCTTTTATTAACCCCTCCTCTTACTCCTCCCCTTAATTAAGGGGAGGAAGGGTGGGGTTACTTTGTCTTTACCTTAAATGTAACGCTGTCCTTAATTAGCTTACCGGCTGATTGTTCATCGTGGCTTTTACCCTCTGCTAAAACCAATTCAACTTTATTCTCACCCTCTTTTAAGTCCCATAAGAGAAGTGCATCCTCTTTCAGGCTTGCATGATCTAATCTCTTGCCATTAAGATAGACATGTATATGGCTTAGCTTATCTTTCAACTCATCCGCAACCTTTATCTTTACCTCTATTTCTTTTGCATTAACCACATCATTGTTCTTTGGCCACAAAATTTCTATGGGCTTTTTCACCTCTTTTTGGTGAAGCTGTGCAACACCATGCCCCATATGACCGTGATTTGATGCCCATGAGTGATTGGCAAAGATTGCGCTGATAAAAATTGTTGATAATACTATTACTAATCTACTTACCTTACTCATTTCTTAAAACCTCCTATTATTTAGTTGCATAAGTAGGGGCGGGTTTAAAACCCGCCCCTACTACTTACAGCACTTTGGCGGCTCATTGCCGTATGTTTCTCTGCTTGCATCTCCAAGCCTGAGCAGAAACCTCTTCCACCATCCAAGCTTCTTTAAATATGTTTCTGGCTCTGCATCAAACCTCTCTTTGCATGCCTCAGCGCAAAAGTAGTATGTCAGACCCTTGTACTCAGACCTTGCTGCAGCCTGATTCTCATTAATCTCCATATTACAGACGATGTCTTTTACCATAACTATCACCTCCCGAATCTTTTAAAGACATCCATCAGTTCATCTATTTTTTTATCCCTCTCCCTCGTTGTCCCGGTTTTAATAGCCTCTGTAACACAGGACTCAAGATGCCTTTTCATTATAATCTTGCTCACCTGCTCAAGTGCGCCAGAAACAGCGCTTATCTGATGGAGGATGTCCACACAATATTTTTCCCCCTCTATCATCCTTCTTATGCCACTTATCTGGCCCTCAATCTTTTTCAGCCTGCTTAGAGCCTCTTTTTTTGAATGTTCGTTTATCATAAGTCTTATATACTATACCCCTGTAGGGTATGTCATACATTAACAAAATCTCCTGCACGATGTCAATAAAATTATTACTGTTTTATCTTCTCCATACTGTCCAGCTTTTGCCACCGTCCATTGAACGGTAAATTCCAGTCTTGTATGTTGCTGCATAAATTATTTTTGCATCTTTTGGATTAGCAGCAAAATATCCGATAACATCATTCTTGCTTATATCGCTGGCAGCCTTGCTCCAATTATTTCCCCCATCAATGCTCTTTAGAATGCCTTGATTGAATATTGAAAGATACATCTCCTTTTTACTGGCTGAATTTATGTATACTGCAATGACAGTGGCATCTGGCACTGAGACAATCCTCTTCCAGTTTTGCCCGCCATCACTGCTTTTATATAAACCTTTATTTGTGCCTGCCCAAAGGGTGTTTCCATCAACAGGGTCTACAGCAAGTGAGATAATTGGCGAATAAGGAGTGTCCTTCTCTTTTGGTGGAAGCCCCTTTGCCTCTGGAAATGCCCATCTTCTGCCGCCGTCTGTGCTTTTATATAATTTCCAATACCATCCATAAATCACCGATGGATTTGCTGTTAAGGCATGGAAATCCACATCTCCGTCAAGAGAAAGCATCTCCCATGTTTTCCCCATATCCATTGACCTTATCAATCCCCTGTTCCTGCCTGTTGGCTGTTCATGGCCGCTTGTGTAGAATGTCTTGCCGTCAGTGGATATGTTGAATCCCATATAATCAGACCTGTCTTTGCTGACCAATTCACATTCTTTTGAATTACAAAGGAGAAGGCCTATATGGGTTGCAACATAAAGGCTGTCTGGACTATCTGGATTTACAGCAATCCCGTGCATGTGTGTAATGGGGAGGTTTTCTTTTGCAATGGCATAGACTAAGCTTAGATTAAAAAAGAAAAGGGCTGCGAACATCGACAACATGATAGCTTTTAAATTATTCATTAATAATATCCCTCCTATCTTGACTCATCAACAATGCTGAGAATAAACCTGTCTACTTCCTCTGCGATTGATTTAATATTTGCTTTGGGATAAAAATCAGCTATTACCCTTGGCCTCAATGCGCTTATATAAGTCTTGCCGCCTTGAGCATAGACGCTTATCGGGCATGGAAGCATAAGGGCTATCTTTATATCTTTATTCAATACCTCAGTCGCATATTTCGGATTGCATATCTCAATAATCTTCAAAGGCTCTCTATCGTACCCCTTTGATGCAAGCGTTGCCTTAACATCGTGGGTATGAAGCACACCAAAGCCCTTTTCCTTGCTCTTTGCCTCAACTGCTGCCACTGCCTCATCAAAACTCTTTTTCGTTTCTACTGTGTAGTCAAATTCATTCTTCATTTCTTATCTCCTCTCTTTATAATGTTTTTAGAAACTCTAATAAGTCCTTCATATCATCATCCTCAATAGCCCACCTTGGCATTGATGGATCAAGAACCCTTCCATCTGATGCTATGCCCTGCTTGACTGCCCTGATTATCAGTTCATCATTATTATATGCCTTATGGCCTTTGTGGCCGATATAAGGAGCTTCGTCTTTTATTAGATTTTTATAGCTTATATCAGGCGCCTTTATCTCATTTGTCATCCATATGCCGCCCTTGCCTTTTGGGCCATGGCAGTGAATGCATGATTTGACATGCTCAACCTTTAAATAAGGGAGGGGGGATGTCATCTTTATTGATCTCTCTCTAACGCTTTCGCCTGTAAAATATATCTGAGCGCCATTAGTAGGAGGGATGGAAACAGCGCTTTGGGAACAGCCAAAAAGGAAAATTAAAAATATCATTGGCAAATATTTTATTAACATTGATAGTCTTAACATTAGTAAGCCTTCAAATCACTCTATTATCATCCCCTAACCCTTTGCCTTCCCCTTGCTGAGGGGAAGGCAGGGTTAAGGAAAGAAAGGAAGGTAAGTGGTTCGTTTAGATTATTACTACAAAGAGTAGTAGTTTGTCAAGCATAAAATTCTTTTGCTTTAAAAAAACCTTGACTCCGTACCTAAGTACATGGTTTATATTATTCTTAATTTTCCCTCTCCCCTTGCGGCCTGCCTGTCGGCAGACATGGAGAGGGTTAGGGTGAGGGGGGAAGTTATGGATACATTAACCATTGGCAGAGTAGCAAAGAAAGCAGGCGTGAATGTTGAAACAATACGATACTATGAGAGGCAGGGGCTTATTTCCAGACCACTGAGAAGGCAATCAGGAGGGGGTTTACTCGGCTATAGACAGTATCCTGCTGAAACAGTAAAGCGAATTCTGTTTATAAGACATGCAAAGGAGTTGGGTTTTTCCCTTAAGGAAATTGCTGAACTCCTCTCTCTGAGAGTTGAACAAGACGTCACCTGTGGTGATGTTAGGAAGCGGGCAGAGGCAAAGGTCGCTGATATTAATATAAGGATAAAGATTCTCCAGAGGATGAAGAATGCGCTTTCTAAGTTGGCAAAGGAGTGCAAAGGCAGAGGCCCTGTCAGTGAATGCCCCATATTGGAGGCGCTGGAGAAATAAAAGGAGGCAAAATGATGAAGGTAAAATTATTATATTTTAAAGGATGTCCAAACCTCTCCATCTTTTTATTTCTCCTCTTTTTTGCTATATCCTCAATCTCTTCTGCTGCCATCTACTACCCTGCACCTGTCTTTGAATTGAAAGAGGCAGTTGAAAATGGTGAAAACATTTCACTTGATAATATTTTGAAAGACAAAAACACAAAAGGTGTAATGCTCTATTTTATGACAACATGGTGACCAGCATGCGGACAGGCGTCGCCTGTCGTAGCGAAATTTTATGAGTCTTATAAGAAGAAAGGCATAAAGGTTATCGGAATACTCCTGACACCTGCTGATGTAAAGTATATGGAAGAATACAAAAAGAAGCATAACATTAATTTTCCAATTCTATACGGCAATATAAAGATAGTTGAGGAGTATCATATTGAGCATGGTGTCCCTGCATTCTTCTTTATAGATAAGAACGGCATGGTAAAAAAGGTTCTGTTTGGTGAGACAACACTTGAGGTCATGGAGGAACTTGCAGATGAATCATTAAAGCCAATTATTACAGAGGAGACAAAATGATAACTAAGATTTCTGCCATAACAATTTTGGCATTTTTTTTATCAATAGTCCTTGTAATAGCAGAGGCAAAAGAAGAAACTATCACTCTGAATATCCGCGGCATGGCATGCGGTCAATGTGCAAAGAGAGTTGAAGATGAATTAAAGAAGATGGACGGTGTAAAGGAAGCAAAGGTCAATTTTGAAGACGCAAAGGCGGTAATAAAAATTGAAAAGGACAAGATTAATGCTGAACAGCTTAGCGAAGCTATTATAAAAATGGGTTTTATGGTGGTGAAGGAAAAAAAGTAATATTAGTTTTCTTTTTCGCTTATAAGAAATAAAAGGTCTTCTTTGTCCCTTGGTCTTACACCTTGCTTTGTTTTTATCATTGTAGATATATTCGCGGTCATCTATTGTTGGGGGTCGGGACTTTTCCCCCTCAGCATCTTGTGCCGCCACCTTTCAGCCTCCTCAAAGGTCTTAAACCTAAACACACCTCTTGGTATAAAAATATTATCCTTCCTGAAATTTATAATCAACTGAAAAAAATTATTTAATTCTTCGCTGAATCCTTTCTCGTGCCTTCTCGTTCTACCCACAATCTTCATTTTTTTACCTCTTAAAAATAACATTAGCCTTAATATATGTAGAATATATCATGCCATAAGGGATGTGTCAAATAAGTATCCTAAAAAACTTGACATTCAGGATAATTAGTTATAATATATCAACATATGTTGATATGTATTTTAAAATACGAGGGGATATAATCTTATGATCTATGGAGATATGCTGACAGCAAGGGTTCACATCTTCAGGGCTCTCGGTGACAGGGTAAGGCTGGAGATACTGGAACATCTGAAAGAAAAATCCCCTTTAACAGTTTCTACGTTGTGCGAACTGTCAGGCAAAGAACAAAACCTCGTCTCCCACCACTTAAGCTGCCTCAAGAACTGTGGTCTTGTGAGTTCTAAAAAGGATGGAAAAAATGTAAATTACTCATTAAAAAACAAAAATATAATAAAAATAATCAACCTTGCCGATAAGCATGTAAGGGATATACTGGAAAATGTGCTCTCTTGCGAAGTTGTAAAGAATAACTCAAAGTAAAGGAGGTGATTGGATGCAAGGTATTACTCATAAAGAGGAGCGGGAGGATTTGGACTATAAGCTAAAAGGGGCAAAACCGAAGGAGGCTGGAGATAAGGCAAATCGTTTTACTTCCCTTGGCCCTCTGGGTGCTATCCTTTCAGGCATCCTGGCTTCCCTCTGCTGCGTTGGACCTTTTGTCCTGGTAATGCTGGGCGCCAGCGGCGCATGGGTGGGGAAGCTAAGGGTATTTGAGCCTTACAGACCCCTCTTTATCCTTTTAACCATTAGTTTTCTCGGTGCCGGATATTATAGCGTTTACAAAAAACCGAAAGAGGCATGTATGCCAGGGAGTCTTTGTGCAGTTCCACAGACAAAAAAGGCGGGAAAGATTATGCTCTGGATAGTTACAATCATTGTGTTCTTTCTTCTGATTCTTCCTTACCTGATTGGCCTGCTGGCGTAGTAAATAAGGTGTTCAGAGATTTATAAAAATTCAGGAGGTTTTATTATGAAAAAGGCTGTTCAAATTCAAAGAATGATTCTCTCAATTTTTGTTATATCAGGGATACTATTCATTCCTGTCATCAATAGTGTATGGGGAGCCGAGGCAGTTAAGCATGTAACATTGAAGGTTGATGGAATGACTTGTGCATCCTGTCCGGCCACAGTCAAGGCAGTATTAAAAAGACTTCATGGTGTAGTCAATGCAGATGTGAGCTATAAAGAGGCAAAGGCAGAAGTGAGTTATCAGGAAGGAAAGGTAACAATGGAGCAAATGATCAAGGCCATTGAAGATGCTGGATACACAGCCCGCTTTATTACAAAAGGAGGCAAACAATAATGGAGTCGTGTTGTGGCACAACAACCTGTTCAAAAGAAACAATATGTCCAGAATGCAAAACAGAAGGCAAACCTGTTGGTGTGAAGACCTTACAGCATCTGGTGATAGAGGGAAAAAGAGGCGCTATCGGTGACGGCAGCTATTATTTTTGTGCTGCACCTGACTGCCCGGTAGTCTATTACAATGCTGTGGGTTCCGTGCTCTTTCATAAGGGGGACATTATCATCAAGGTAGGTCTTAAAGAGAGCAATCCTCCTATTCAGGTGTGCTATTGTTTCAATATAGCAGAAGAGGACATCAGGGAAGAGATTCGTAAAACAGGCAGCTCAACAGCATCCCAGAGGATTCGTTCAAAGATAAAGGCAAAGGGTTGTGCCTGTGAAATCAACAATCCATCGG
The DNA here is from genome assembly GCA_023248415.1 of Nitrospirota bacterium. Classification (GTDB taxonomy): domain Bacteria; phylum Nitrospirota; class CAKKRA01; order 9FT-COMBO-42-15; family 9FT-COMBO-42-15; genus 9FT-COMBO-42-15. Next base: position 27 of record JAHFEP010000042.1, on the reverse strand, counting down.
GCCGCTGCTGCCTCGGGGATATTGAAA
>JAHFEP010000176.1 GCA_023248415.1 Nitrospirota bacterium | reverse complement strand
CAGGAGCTTAACAAGGCTGTTGAGTTTGATCCAAACCTGATGGATGCGCAGTTAAAGGTCGGCGAGTTTTATCTGCTTTCAGGTGATTTTGAAAAGGCAAAGGAAAAGGCAGATTTTATTTTAAAAAAAGAGGCGAATAATATAGATGCAAAGATTCTCGTGGCTGCTGCCCTTGCAGGGAAAAAGGAATTTGGCAAGGCAATAGCAATGATAGAAGAGGCGCTAAAGGCAAACCCTGATTCAATAAAGCCTTACATGGCAGCAGCCAGCATATATATGGCAAAAAATGATATGGCGTCTGCAGAAAAGACATATAAAAAGGCCATTGCAGTTAAAAAAGATGCTGTTGAACCGCATATAGCCCTTGCCAATCTTTACACAGGGCAGAGGAAAGTATCAGATGCAGAGAATGAATTAAAAAAGGCAATTGAACTCAAACCAGACGCTCCTGATATCCGCCTTATGCTTGCAAGTTTTTATATTGCAACAAAAAGACTAAAGGAGGCTGAAAAGACCTATGAGTCTATAATAGCCTTAAAGCCTGACAATCCCAATGGCTATATCATGCTCGGAGAGTTTTATCTTGCAACCGGCAGGATGCAGGATGGTCAGGCTGCCTTTAAAAAGGGCTTGGAGAAGAAGCCTGACGCAGTAGTGCTCCAAAGAAGATTTGCTGAGCTCTTGCTTGATGAAAAGAAGGATAAAGAGGCTGAAACTTATATTGAAGCAATACTAAAGAGGCATCCAAAGGATGCATACGGCCTTTATTTGAGAGGGAGGCTGCGTCTCGGAGAAAATAAGATAAATGATGCAATAGAGGATCTTAAATCATCAGTTGCTAATGAGCCGAATCTTGCTAATGCACATTATTACCTTGGACTTGCATATCAGGCAAGCGGAAATCTCCAGACAGCAAAAACTGAATTGGGGGAGGCTATTAAGCTGAATCCCAACCTTGATAGCGCACGGCTTGCCCTGTCCGCCATCTATCTGGGTTTTAGGGATTATGAATTGGCGCAGACAGAGGTGCAGAAGGCGCTTAAAAGGCTTCCTGATCATCCTGGCGCCAATCTTATTGCAGGCGATATAAAGCTCCAACAGCAAAAACCGGATGATGCTAAGGCCTATTTTGAAAAGGCAATTAAAAATGCGCCAAAGGATCCGAGAGGGTATGCAAGGCTTGGGCTTGTTCATCAGATGAAAAAGAATAACAGCGCTGCAATTATTCAATTTGAGAAGGCGCTCTCCTTAAATCCGAACCTTATAGATGTCCTCGGCATGGTTAGCGCAATTCATCTTATTAATAAAGAACCCAAAAAGGCTGTTGACAGGGTTATGGCACAGTTAAAGCAGATGCCAGATAACCCCTTTATATATAATCTTCTGGGAAGAATTTATGTTACAACTAAGGAATTTGATAAAGCCGAAGAATCCCTTAAAAAGGCGATTCATCTTAAAAATGACCTTGTAGATGCATACATTGACCTCGGCGGGATATATTCTCAGAAGGGGGCATTTGATGAGGCAATAAAGCAGTATAATGAAGCAATCAGGGCCAATCCCAAGCTCCTCCAACCCTATATGTTGTTAGGTATTATCTATGAGAAGCAGGGCAAGATAAAAGAGGCAAAAGACAATTATAAAAAGGCATTAGAGATAAACCCAAAATTTGCTCCAGCAGCAAACAATCTGGCATGGATATATGCTGAAAAAGAGGGGAATGCAGACGCAGCGCTCCCGCTTGCTGAAACAGCCAAAGAGGCGCTGCCTGATGACCCTTCTGTTTCTGACACATTGGGCTGGATATACTACAAGAAAAATGCATATCTTATGGCTGTATCGCATTTAAAAGAGAGCGCTGAAAAGCAGCCCAACAATCCTATAATACGCTATCATCTTGGCATGGCATATTTTAAGAAGGGTGATAAGGAGCTTGCAAAGAAGGAGCTTCTTGCATCTTTAAAAATAGATGATAAATACGCTGGTTCAGAAGAGGCAAAGAAGATGCTTAAGGAATTAAAATAAAGGCTTTAAAACTCATATCTGATATTCAGATTCATTCCATTATATGTGTCTGTTGATGAGGCGCTTGTGGTTCCGCCTGCCCTTGTGCCTGTTCCGGTAAAGTCTGCCTTGTAGGAATTATAACTGTAATTTACATCTGCGATGAATCCTTCTGTTAATACATAGTAAAGGCCGAAGCCTAAAAGATAGCCACTTGCCTTTCCCTTGCTCCCGCTTGTTACCGGGTCCTCTTTTACAGAAAGCATCGGAAGATAATCCCCATTGAGATTTATTCCAAAACTCTCCCAGAATGGTATCTTTGCGCCAAGCCCGATATTTATTCCCTTGTATGAATAGCTGTTAAAATATAATGAATCGCTCTTATCTACGGAAAAATCATATATGTGATAGCCAACCTTTCCAATAATCTGAGGGCTCGTAGGTTTATCTGTAAAATTATATCTATATTTTACATTTGCAGCGAGCCAGTAAGGAGAGGCGCTTGTAGATATTGAGGCTGTTCCAATCTTGTTAAATTTTAGCCAGCCTGTTTTATATGAAAGGTCTATGCCGAGGTATGAAACAGGCCACAATTCTCCTTTAAACCCAATGGCAAAAAATGAATTTGCCTTTCGTGAAAATTTTAGTTCGTTTGAATCAAAACTGTAATCATTGGTTGTTAGGCCTGCAAATGCCTCAAGGCCGACTATATTTGATTTTCTTTTTTCCTTTTCCGGCTCTTTTTTAGCCTTCATCTCAAGCGCCTCTTTTTCCTTCCTCGCTAAGAGATCCTTCCTTTTTGCGGCATTATCAGCAATCACCTTTAATGAAGGTTTGAAATCTATCTTATTATTTATCTCTACATTCTTGCCCTTTTTAATCTCTTTAATTCTTGCCCTTGTAAATATATCCTCAACCTTAATAACAGTCAGCTCAGCGATTGCCTCCTTTTCAAAGCTGATAATCTCGCCTGTAAAAGGGTGGCTCTTTATACCTTTTATCTCAAATGCAGAAAGTTTAGCGCCGTCTTCCATCCCATGGATTTTGCCTGCATTTATAACAACCTCGTTCTCCGAGACCTCTGTAATTAGCGCCCTATAAGGAATTCTGCTTATCAGTTTGGCTGTCAATTCTTTTACATTCTTTTGTATATTTCCTTCTTTTTGAGCATCCTTAATCCACTTGCTCTCAGTAGAAAAAAGATTGCCTGTCTTTGCATTAATCATCTGCACATATATCTTTAAAATGTTTTCTTCTACCTTGACAGTTCCTGTAACGATAGCATCTGCATTCATCTTTCTGCCGAGCTTAACAGCATCTTTCTTTGAGACAGGGTATTTGATTGCCTCATCAGGCATTACTATTTCAAACTGCATGGCATCCATAAAATTATTTTTTATAAAGTTATTTATAAGGCTGCCGTATTCTTTTGTGCTGTCTTCAAGGCCAAGGATGGCGATTCGTTTGAATGTCAGATCCCTGTCTATTTCAGAGGCATTGACGGTTTGATTAAAAAGCAGGCATATTGCAAGGATCGGGATTAAAAAATATAGCCGCATATATCTCCCATTTGTATAGGGTATAGGGTATTGGGTTATATAGGGTGACATCCTGTCCCCTACATCCTGTATCCCAATCCCTGTCCTTTTAGAGGCAAATTATACCAAAGCCTGAAAGTTAAGCAACTAAAATCTTTAGCTGTCCTTTTTATCTCCATTGCAATAGAATACCTTTTGTGATAATCTACCTTTTGAAATTTAACAAAGAGCGGAGGCTATTAAATGAAGAAAACGAGACTGTGAATCTTACACTTTCAAATCCGACAGGTGGTGCGCAGCTTGGCGGCACGAATCCTGTTGTGCTTACAATAACTGATAATGATAGCGTGACAAATACAACTACTTTAGGTGGTGGCGGCGGCGATGGCCCTTCAGGCGGCGGCTGCGGGTATATAAAAGGCGAAGGGCAAAAGGCTAAAGGCGAAGGGTTAGGGCTGATGATAATGCTGATTCTAACACTAATGGGGATAGCTGTAGCAAGAAGAATGGCTATCCGTCGCTACTCCGTAGCTATGGAATAGCGTAGGATAGCGAGCAGAAAATTAAGCTACTGAGGTTATTATATCAGTAAATTTATCCGACCAACCATAAATAGGCGGGCATTATGCCCGCCTATTTATCCCTTGATGCATACAAAAATCTTAATAATAAATTACATATAACTAAATATACTTTTCGTTTTACCTTTTAGGTTTGTTGTGATAAAATAGATTTGTTTGATAAGGGGATAATAAATCATGTTAACAGAATATATTGAGGAAGCATTAAAAAAGGCGCGATACGAAATTATAGGTGATGAAGAACCATACTATGGGGAGATAGAGGAACTTAAAGGTGTTTGGGCTACTGGCAGGACACTTGAGGAATGCAGGGATAATCTCAAAGAAGTTATTGAAGGCTGGATACTGCTAAGTATCAGGAAAGGGTTTCCAATTCCAAAACTCGGGGGCATTGAAATTAAAGAGATAAAGGAAGTAGTAGCATAAATGTCCAAGTTAAGCCCTATTTCTTTAAATGAACTTATTAAGAGGTTAAGGCTATTTGGTTTTGAAGGTCCGTATGGTAGTGGAAAACATTTATATATGTTGAGAGGAGATTTAAGGTTAACAGTTCCAAATCCTCATAAACGGGAGATAGGAGTTGATTTATTAATGAGGATACTCAGACAGGCAGAAATAACGAGAGAAGAATGGGTGGAGAGGAATAAATATAAATAAAAATATACCTTCTGCTCAGAGCACACCTGTTGAAAGATGGGGCCGCAGAGCAACGAAGCTGTAGGAGAAAGAGGGTTCAGCACAAATCTTTATCCAATGATAGTCGAGCCGCCAGAAGATTAATTCCCTCATTCTGTAAGGGACAAGCTTCTGGGCGGCTTTTTTATTTTGGAGGAATGTTTATGAAAAATAAAATAATCTTTTCTCTTTATTTTATATTAACTCTCTCCCCCCACATCAGCCTTGCTGCTGTAAACCTGCCATGGTCAACTACCTATAACTGCAACGACTGGACACAATCTAATGGACTATACAATGTAAACTGCGACGGCTTGACTGGAGGTGGCGGCTGGACATGCAATAATGGCGATGGCACAGTTAGAGAAGATCAGATAACCAGCGCTGCAAACTATACTGGTCCTGGTAGCGGAGGTGGAAAAGGCCAGAGACACTGGCTGGGTGATGGAGCAAACAATGTGAGCGGAGGTACAAGTATATCCTTTAACTCCACCCAGTCAGAACTGTGGATACGATGGTATATGCGCTATGAAAATGGCTTCCAATGGAACCCTCTGAATAACCAGAAAATATTCATTGTAAACAACTTAGCACAAAATCGTACTATAATAGGATATACATGGTCAGACGAGACACGCATAGAAGTAAGTCAGTACGCTGGATACTATGGGTCTGGCACGAATAACGGTTGGAACACCATTATGGCGAACGGCGGCACAGATGCCCGCGGCAACAAGACATCTGATGGACAGTGGCACCTGTATGAAGTTCATTTAAAAACAGACACAAATGGAAGCAATGGAATCGCAGAGATGTGGGTTGATGATATTAGGAGATTATCCTATTCAAATGCCTATTTTGGTTCTGCTGGTTTTGATGATATACTCATAGGCTCTAACTCCAGAGACCCTTTAAACGGCCGCTGCATGGCTGTTGATTATGATGATATAGCCATCAGAACCACAGGCCCGATCGGGCCTGTGGGTGGCGGTTCTGGCGGCGGCAATACCCCGCCGCCTTCTTCAGGCGGTGGTGGTTCAGGCAGTGGAGGCGACTCTGGCTCTGGCGGAGGTGGCGGGTGCGGATTTGTGAAGGACATTAATGGCAAAGGGCCAAAGGCAAAAGGCGAAGGGCTGGCATTAATAATAATGCTGCTTTTAAGCTTAGCAGGGATTTCTGTTGCAAGAAGGTTATCAAACCTGTCTAACGCAGGCAGGACATAAATTCTCGCAAGGACTAAGCAGATTGCGGAGGTTTTTGTCTTTTTACGCTTGCAAAGTTAACCATATTGGGCTATTATTTTATTAAATGAGCCATATTGACTAATATAGGAAAAGGAGTGATTTAAGATGCTCTGGGAAGTGGAAGTTTTTGTTAAATTCTGTGGTATAGTGTGAATATGAA
>JAHFEP010000041.1 GCA_023248415.1 Nitrospirota bacterium | reverse complement strand
GAGCTTCAAGAGCCAGTTTGCGCGCTTAACCAACAATGATAATTTTGATGATTTAAAGGAGAGGTTAAAGCCTATTTGCAAACGGACATTAAGGAGGCAGGTTCTTGAGTATGTAAAATACACCAACCGCATTCCTATCACACAGGAGTTTTACCCTACAGAGAATGAGCAGAGGCTTTATGATCTGGTATCAGACTATTTGCAAAGGTCTAATCTTTATGCCCTGCCTGCAAGCCAAAGGCAGTTGATGACGTTAATACTGCGCAAGCTGCTTGCATCGTCCACTTATGCAATTTCAGGCACATTAGAAGCGCTATCTAATAAATTGGATGCAATCGTTGTAAATCAGGAAGCTGTCCCTATTTTAGACTCAATAATTTCCGAGAATTTTGAAACATTTGATGAAATAAAAGACGAATGGACAGAAGATGATGAAGAGGCGGAAGAAAGCAAGACCTATACCCCTGAAGAAATAAAATCAATTAAAGAAGAAAGTAAATCCCTTAAAGAATTTCACTCTTTGGCAAAGTCAATAAAGAAGAATTCCAAAGGCGAGGTTTTAATGACTGCATTGAAAGCCGGATTTGCCGAGGCTGAAAAGCGGGGCGGCATTAAAAAGGCGGTAATCTTTACAGAATCTACCAGAACACAGAAATATCTTGAGAATATTTTGGAGAATACTGAATACAACGGAAGGATTGTCTTATTCAACGGCTCAAATACTGATCCTAAATCACAGAAGATTTATAAGCGCTGGATTGAAAAGCATCAGGGCACTGACAGGATTACCGGCTCAAAAAGCGCTGACTTGAGGGCTGCTTTAGTGGATTACTTCAGAGACGAAGGAATAATTATGATTGCAACAGAGGCCGGCGCTGAAGGGATTAATCTACAGTTCTGCTCATTGGTAGTTAATTATGACCTTCCGTGGAATCCACAGCGCATTGAGCAGAGAATCGGCAGATGCCATCGCTACGGACAAAAGCACGATGTTGTTGTGGTCAATTTTTTGAACAAGAAAAATGCCACTGACCTAAGGGTCTATCAACTGCTTTCTGAAAAATTTAAGCTTTTTGAAGGCGTCTTCGGCGCAAGTGATGAAGTGCTTGGAAGCATTGAATCAGGAGTGGACTTTGAAAAACGGATTGCGCAAATTTATCAGCAATGCAGAACTGAGGAAGAGATACAGGCTGCCTTTGATGCGCTTCAAAAAGAGATGGAGCCGCAGATTGACGAGACAATTAATCTTACCAGACAGAGGCTTCTTGAAAATTTTGATGAAGAGGTGCATGAAAAGCTCAGAGTAAATTTAAAAGAAAGCAGGGAATATCTTTCAAAATATGAGAACTGGCTCTGGCAGGTTACGAAATATTATCTTGAGCCGTATGCTGATTTTGCAGAAAATGGGTATTCATTCATGCTGCGGGAGAATCCTTTTAGCAATGAGCCAATACATCCGGGGCCATACAGGATAGGCAAGAATGTTGAAGACTCTAATATTTACAGGGTTGGACATCCACTTGCCCAGCGCATTATTGAAAAATGCAAATCATTGCTACTGGACAGCCAAGAGGTAGCATTTGACTACTCAAGTACACCTAAGAGAATTAGCATCCTTGAACCGCTTGTCGGCAAATCAGGCTGGCTTTCAATAGTAAACCTGACCATAAATTCATTTGAGACCGAAGACCAGATTTTATTCTGTGGAATAAGCGATAACGGTTTGGAACTGGATATTGAGCAGTGTCAAAGACTCTTTTCCCTGCCCGCAGTTATTTGTCATTCCCGTGAAAACGGGAATCCAGAAGAATACTGGATTCCGGATCAAGTCCGGAATGACATAGAAAGAATTGCCCATAAACAGCAGTCCGAAATTCTGCAAACCAATGCCGAACGCAATGGCGGCTTTTTTGATTTTGAAATGGAGAAGCTTGACAAATGGGCTGAGGACTTAAAAAATAGCATTGAGTTGGAATTAAAAGAGCTTGACAAAGAGATTAAAGCGCGTAAAACTGAGGCCAAGAAGATACTCAAACTTGAAGAAAAGATAGCCGCACAGAGGGGAATAAAGGAGATGGAGAAGAAACGAAATGCCTTGAGACAGAATCTTTATCAGGCACAGGATGAGGTAGACAGTAGAAAGGAAAGTTTGATTAACGAGATTGAGGCAAGATTAAAACAACAGATTGAAAGTAATCAGTTGTTTAATATAAAATGGAAGGTAGTTTAGAAGGGGATACGATAACAAACATCAATGATGTAAAGAATGAAGCCATATGTCTCAGGGAGCTCCCCGAACCTCCGAACATAGACGCCGGAGAAGGAGTGATAATGATGTTTGCAACCATGCGTGCACAAGGGCTTTATCCGCCGTTTTATTCTTCGCGGAGAGATTCTATAGTTGTCTATTTACTCAATGAAGAAAGACCTCCCATATGGGAACAGGTCAGCGACTGGATTGACCGCAATGGATTTATAACAAACGGAAACTGTGTAAGATTGCTTCTATTGATACGCTTAAGGCTTCAAAAATGCTCAAGAAGTGGGTTGATTTGGAGATGCTTGAAGTGGACATGAGTAAGGGTAAAAAGAACGCTCGCTATCGAAAAGCAGGTTCATCGGTAGAGAAGAAAGTTATTGGTTTATTATCCACCCCCCTTGGATAATAAGAAGTTACCATTGTAATAAACCTAATATTAACAAGAAGTTACAGGGATCCTTATTATCCTGCAGGAAGAATAACAGACTGAACAGCAAGGAAATATGACCAACAAACCACAAAAACTCGAACTCACATGGTTAGGCAAGGAGGACCAGCCGAAACTGGAGCGCGTTTCTCTTCGGGATTTCGGAGACGGAGGGTAAATGACAATTAAGAAGAAGCTGGTTGTGGCAAACCGGGTACTGCAAGACATCCGCTTGTTGATTGAGAAAACCCGTTCAACGGTTGCCGCTGCGGTCAATGTTGGATTAACCATGCTTTATTGGCAAATCGGCAAACGGATTAGTGCGGAAATCCTGAAAGGCAAACGGGCTAAATATGGAGAAGAGATTATTGCCACGCTGTCGCAAGAATTAATAAAGGAATACGGACAGGGCTTCAACTATTCGGCGCTTACCCGAATGGTGCGGTTTGCAGAAGTTTTTTCGGATTCACAAATTGTTGCTACACTGTCGCAACAATTGAGCTGGTCTCATTTTAAAGAACTATTGCCGCTGGAGAAACCCCTTCAGCGTGAATTCTACGCTGAGATGTGCAGGGTTGAACGCTGGAGCGTCAGGATACTCAGGCAGAAAATAGATTCAATGTTATATGAGCGCACTGCTCTGTCCAAAAAGCCGGAGAAGCTTATCCGGCAAGAACTGGATGTTTTAAGGGAAGAAGGCCGGCTTTCACCAGACCTTATCTTCCGTGATCCATATTTTCTTGATTTCCTCGGACTTAAAGATCGCTATCTGGAAAAAGACCTTGAAGATGCTATTCTCAGGGAACTGGAACAGTTCGTCCTTGAACTTGGCGCAGGATTTTCATTCATTGCACGTCAGAAGCGGATACAAGTTGACAGCGACGACTATTATATAGACCTGCTCTTTTACAATAGAAGGCTCAATCGGTTAGTTGCCATAGACCTAAAAATAGGCGATTTTAAGCCTGCTGATAAAGGCCAGATGGAACTCTACCTGCGCTGGTTGGATAAGTATGAGCGACAAAAAGGAGAGGATGCGCCTGTTGGTCTGATCCTATGCGCCGGGAAAAAACATGAAACCGTGGAACTGCTGGAGCTTGAAAAAAGCAGTATCCGGGTGGCCGAGTATCTAACAGAGCTGCCTCCCCGGAAAGTTCTGGAGGCAAAGCTTCACAAAGCTGTAGAACATGCAAGACAACGGTTTAAAAACCTCAAAACACTAAAGGGCAAATGAACAACAAAAACCAAAAACTTGAACTTACATGGATAGGCAAGTAGAGAAATACATGACAGAGCCGATGATTATATGTCCGAAATGCAAGACCGAGATTAAATTAACCGAATCGCTTGCAGCGCCATTGATAGAATCAACCCGTCGCGAGTATGAAAAACGGCTGGCTCAAAAAGACACCGAATTCGTAAAACGAGACGCAACTCTCCGTGAACGCGAAGAAGCCCTATCCAAAGCCAAAGAGGCCATTGACGCTCAGGTAGACGAGAAGGTGCGGCAAGAGCGGACTAAAATTGCGGCTGAAGAAGCGAAGAAAGCCAAACTTGTTATGGGCGCTGACATTGACCAGAAAACAAAGGAGATTGCTGATCTTCAAGAAGTTTTGAAACAACGTGATGTAAAGCTGGCAGAAGCACAAAAGGCACAGACTGAACTTATTCGAAAACAGCGCGAGCTTGACGATGCAAAGCGTGAACTGGATTTGACGGTTGAAAAAGGAATTCAGAATGGGCTTACTGCTGTGCGTGAGCAGGCTCAAAAAGAAGCTGAAGATAATATGAAGCTCAAAGTGATGGAGAAGGAACAGACCATCTCATCAATGCAGAGACAAATAGAGGAACTGAAGCGCAGGGCTGAGCAGGGTTCTCAGCAACTGCAAGGCGAAGTGCAGGAGCTTGAGCTTGAATCGCTCTTAAAGAATAAGTTTCCACACGACACTATAGAGCCAGTTCCGAAGGGCGAGCATGGCGGAGATGTATTGCATTACGTTACCAGTCCGCTCGGCCAATCTTGCGGCGCCATCTTGTGGGAATCCAAAAGAACCAAGGGCTGGAATGATGGCTGGCTTGTCAAACTCCGTGAAGACCAGAGGGCTGCAAAGGCGGAAATTGCCGTGATTGTAAGCCAGACTCTGCCAAAGGGTGTAGAGACATTTGAATTGATAGATGGCGTATGGGTAACACATCCACGTGCAGCGCTTCCCGTCGCCATGATGCTCCGCCATACCCTTATTGAGGTGGCATCAGCACGCCAAGCTACAGAAGGACAGCAGACCAAGACGGAGATGGTCTACCAATACCTTACCGGCCCGCGCTTCCGCCAACGTGTCCAAGCCATTGTTGAAGCGTTTTCTTCCATGCAGGAAGACATTGATAAGGAGAAGAAAGCCATAACAAAACAATGGGCGAAGCGGGAGGAACAGATTGATCGCGTCATGCAGGCAACTGTCGGTATGTACGGCGACTTGCAGGGCATTGCGGGGAAGACATTGCAGGAGATTGAGGGACTGGAAATGCGTGCTTTGGAACCGCCAGACTTAAAAGATAAACAGGAGAATTTTGTTAATGAGTAGCTGTAATCAATATTCGCGTGGATCAGAATGGCACAAGTGGGATTTACACGTACATACTCCTGCTTCGGCATTTGCGCATTCATTCGGTGATGATTGGAATATCTATGTTGAAAAGATTATCGATGCTAACCGAACTCATCAGATTTCAGCCATAGCAACAGCAGATTACTTTACAATTGAAGGTTATCGAAAGCTTTTATCGTATTATGATAGGTCAACACATATTCTTACGGTAAACGGAAAATCCACAAGATTGTTTCTGATACCTGGCATTGAACTAAGATTGAATATTTTTAACAACGATAGTGAGTCAGTAAATATTCACATTCTTTTTGATCCTGAGAATTGTTCACCTGATTTTATTGAAAGCAATTTTTTAGAGGAATTAGAAGTATCTTATCGTAACAGGGAATATCCACTCAAGTCACAAAGCCTTTTAGGAATTGGCAAAAGCATTTCAGATGGCTCTGCAATTGATATTGCACAGGATTTTAGTGGCTTGAATGAATCTACGAGAAACGATTATCGAAAAAAAGCTTTAAGTGTAATCACATTAGGTAAAAGTAATATTAAAGATGCCCTTGAGGCAATAGATAAAGTATTTAAAAGGCAAAAGCTATCGTCAAAAGCCTATCTATTGGCGGTTGTCGGAAAAGGACATGGCGGCATATCTTCTCTTAAATGGTTTGAGGATAACAAATCTTTTTCCAGAGCTGGATTAGTTCGTGAAGATATCACTCACCAATCCGACCTTATTTTTTCCAATGATCTTTCAGATAGACGTTTTTATCTCGGTGAGCGGGATGATACATCATCGGAAGAAGTTCAAATTAGGTTTGATAACTTAAAGCCATGCGTCTGGGGCTCTGATAGCCACACACCACAACATCTTCTGCATCCTTCTAATGGCAATTCATTTGACTACACATGGATAAAGGCGGAACTTACTTTTGAAGGATTAAGGCAGATAACTTATGAGCCTAAACTTAGGGTGAGAGTTCAGCGAGATTGTCCAAGCGAAGAAGAGGCTTATGCATGTATAGAAAAGTGTACCATAAGTTTTCCTGCTGATCTGAAAATTAAAAATAATGACTCTGTAGAAGAAATTGATTTTTGTCTGCGTGGTGATTATGAAATAACTTTTTCATCCAATCTGACATGTATTATTGGCGGAAGAGGTTCTGGTAAAAGCACTGTAGTTCATCTTTTATACAATGCATTGCATGGAGATGTGGAAAGATTGTCTCGAATAAATTCCCCTCTATCAAGTTTAAAACTTCCAAAAGATCCGCTTAGTAGAGTACGTGAAGCGACAAAGGTTGAAATCCCGAAGAGCACTGAATTCTTTTTGCAAAATGAAATCGAGAAGTTTGCTAAAGATATTGAAGAAATGTCTGCTTTAGTGCGGAATCGTCTATACCGACTCTCTACACTTGAGGAATATAGTAAGAGCCTTCAGGAAATGGAGGAGGAATATTTACTTAATGCCGCGAACTTTGAAGAACTAATTGATGCTTATGAAAATATAACAAGTATTGAACAAAAAATTTACTCTTTGAATAGCCAAATTAATACGCTCAAGAAGCAAACAGAGATAATAAAATCTGAAGAATATAAGAAGTTGCAAAAAGAAATTGAGGAAATAGCGAGTCGAGTAAGCGTCTTTGAAACTTATGATAAAGAATATAAGAAAGTCATATTTGATATTACATCGTTAAATAAAAGCATTAAACGCTTGGATTGGCGGAAATTTGGAGGGCAGGAGGTATTAAATGCCTTTAGCGAGATGTTGGAATCGTACAAGAATAAAATTAATGTGGCATTTGAAAAAAGCAAAGCCAATTATGAAGCAGAAGACAACGTAAACAAGCTTAACAGCAAGAAAGATGCGCTGAAGAAATATTTGAGTGAAAAGGGGTTATCTCCAGAAAATATTGGGGAATTGGCTAATGCAACACAAGACATTGCTGCCCTTGAAAGCCAAATTCATTCTTTAAGTCAAGAAAAATTACCTCATGAGGAAATATATAGCCAAAAGGAGGATAGGGTTAAAAGATATCGTGAAGGCTATACATCTTATAAAAATGAGTTTTTTAAGGTTTCGGAAAAATTGCAAAAAAGCTTGGCTGGCCTGCACTTTGATGATAAGAAGACGGAGATCACTTTCCATCCTCGAACCAATGATCAGTTACTTAAAGACGATATTGTTGCTTTTGTAAAGGACAATAAACGATCCAAAACAACATTAAGCTCAGATAGTATTCAAGCGGTACTATTTGATCACGGAATCTCAATTTCTGAACTTGTGGATAATAAAGATAAGGTTATTGATATTGTAAATTCATCCGAGAGAGCAACAATTCATACTCAGGTGCTACAAGACTTACTTAACGAGCCGATATTTCTTGAGAAGATGCATTTAAGAATGCTAATGCATCATTTCGATATAAAAAATATTCAGGTTCAAACAAAGCTTGGTGAGAAATTGCTTCAAAATACATCCTTTGGAGAGCGATGTGGGATTGTGGTTGCAATAGTCTTAGTTGCTGGTACTAATCCTATAGTGATTGATCAGCCCGAAGATAATCTTGATGGGAAATTTATTTCAAATGTTTTGGTCCCTTTAATCAGAGGGCAGAAGATAAATAGACAAATTATTCTAGTCACACGAGATGCAAATATTGTAATTGGAGGGGATTCAGAATTAATCCTAATTCTTGAAACCGAAGATTGCGGAACATTAATACAGCCGTCCTCCATTGAAAACAAGAGTGCAAGGTCTAAATACATCTGGATTCTAGATGGTGGAGAAAAAGCATTTCAAAAACGTGAAGAGAAATATAGTATTAGATAACATTATTTAATGAGTTAAACTCGGACAATGATAAACAAAAACCAAAAACTTGAATTTACATGGATAGGCAAGGATGAGCAGCCGAGGCTGGAGTCGTGCATATTGCAAAAGGATTTTAAATAATGAGCAAAATAGTAAAAACACAATCACACAAGAAATTATATGAGAATATAAAAGCTCTCCTGCATGAAGCGAGAAGCGCCGTTGCCAGGAATATTAATACTGCTATGGTGATGACCTATTTTGAAATAGGCAGAATGATAGTGGAGCATGAACAAAAGGGGCAAAAACGGGCTGGTTATGCCGAGGAAATCCTGAAAAATCTGAGCCTTGATCTGACAAAGGAATTCGGCAAGGGATTTTCCGTGGATAATTTGCAGAACATGCGGAGGTTTTATTTGACATATCAAAAATACGAGACACTGTCTCGTATTTCTCATAAAACCTTTCCTCTGAGTTGGTCGCACTATGTTTTTCTGATGAGACTTCCTGAAGCAGAAAGAAAATTTTACGAGATTGAGGCAGTGAAACAGAACTGGTCTCTCAGGGAACTTGAACGCCAATTCAACTCGTCTCTTTATGAACGGCTTGCATTAAGCCGTGACAAGAAAAAAGTCAGGGAGCTTAGTAAAAAAGGACATGTCATCGCTATGCCGCAGGATGCTATTAAAGAGCCTTATGTTCTGGAATTTCTTGGACTAACAGAAGAATCGTTATATTCAGAAACAGACCTTGAAACAGCCATCATCAACAAAATAGAACACTTTTTGCTTGAACTCGGCAAAGGCTTTCTTTTTGTCGGCAGGCAGAAGCGTTTTACATTTGATGAGGAGCATTTCTTTGTAGACCTCGTATTTTACAACAGGCTGCTGAGGTGCTTTGTTCTCATAGACTTGAAAATAGGGAAATTGAAGCATCAGGATATAGGACAAATGCAGATGTATGTAAATTACTATGACCGCATGATTAAAAGCCCTGATGAAAACAATACCGTTGGGATAATTTTGTGCAAGGAGGCAAAGAGGGCGGTTGTTGAATTTACATTGCCGAAGGGCAATGAGCATATTTTTGCACGAAAATACCAATTATATCTGCCGAGCAAAGAAGAATTGAAAAAACAGTTGGAGGATTGAAAAATAAGGTTATGAACAACAAACACCAAAAACTTGAACTTACTTGGATAGGCAAGGAGAATCAGCCGAGGCTTGAGCCGAGGATATTAATTGAAGACCCGGAGAGATCTTACAGTGTAATAAATAAAAAAATCTCCCCTAACCCCTCTTTGCTAAAGAGGGGAACATATACCATTCCTCATTTGGACAAAGGATATTCTCAATTCCCCCCTTTGGAAAAGGGGGGCGAGAGGGGATTTTATGACAATATGCTTATCCACGGCGACAACCTGCTTGCTTTGAAAGCCCTTGAGCAGGATTTTGCAGGGAAGATCAAGTGCATTTACATAGACCCGCCGTATAATACCGGCAATGCCTTTGAGCATTATGATGACGGGCTGGAGCATTCCATCTGGCTTAGCCTGATGAAGCCGAGGATTGAGATGCTGCACAGGTTGTTAAGCAATGACGGTACGCTATGGATTTCCATTGATGACGATGAAAGCCATTATCTGAAGGTGTTGTGTGATGAGATATTTGGAAGGAAGAATTTTGTAAACAATGTTATCTGGGAAAAGAAATACTCACCGCAGAATGATGCAAAGTGGCTTTCTGACAGCCATGACCATATTTTGGCTTATGCCAAAAACAAAGAGGTATGGAGACCGAATCTTTTACCGCGAACGGATGCAATGGATGCACGGTATAAAAATCCTGATAATGACCCAAGAGGCATTTGGAAAGTAAGTGATTTGTCGGCAAAAAGAGTTACACCTAAAGATGTTTATGAGGTTACTACCCCAAGCGGTAGAAAAGTCATGCCACCCAAAGGAAGAAGTTGGGCAGTTTCTAAAGAAAAGTTTTTAAGTTTAATTGAAGAAAATAGAATTTGGTTTGGAAAAGATGGAAATAGTGTTCCACAACTTAAAAGATTTTTAACTGATGTACAAGAGGGTTCTGTTGCTAAAACAATATGGATTAGAGAAGAAGTTGGCGATAATCAAGAGGCAAAGCGTGAGATAAAGGCATTTAACGACGACGATGTTTTTCAAACCCCCAAACCCGAACGTTTAATCCAGCGTATCTTAACTTTAGCCACTAACCCGGGCGATTGGGTTCTTGACTCCTTCCTCGGCTCCGGCACTACCGCCGCTGTTGCGCATAAGATGAACCGCCGATGGATAGGCATTGAACTGGGCGAGCATTGCCATACGCATTGCCTGCCGAGATTAAAAAAGGTTGTTGACGGCACTGATGAAGGTGGTATATCAAATGCAGTAAATTGGAAAGGCGGAGGCGGATTCAAATATTACTATCTTGCCCCAAGTCTGTTGAAAGAAGACAAATACGGCAAATGGATAATTGATGAACGGTATAATGCAAATATGCTTGCTGCGGCAATGGCAAAGCATGAAGGCTTTAGATACAGCCCTGATGAGACTGTTTACTGGAAGCAGGGCAGGTCAACTGAAAAGGACTATATCTTTACCACCACCAATTTTATTACTGTAGAGTTTTTAGACAAAATCCATGAAGAAATGCAGACGGATGAGAGTCTGCTTATCTGTTGTAAATCCTTTTCAAAAGCCTGCAAAGACCGTTATCCGAATATCACGGTCAAGAAGATACCTAACATGCTTTTGGGAAGGTGTGAATTTGGGAAAGAGGATTACAGCCTGAATATTGTAAATATGCCGGTAGAAACTGACGCTATAGAATCAGAACCTCCTGCTGATACGAAAACAACATATAAAAAACCGAAACTGGCAGCACGGACAATGCCGCTGTTTGGCGAGGATGACGAATCATGAAAACGCTTCTATTTTTTGAATCAGCAGAGCGGTCTATCCCTAAGATTACTGCATGGCATCTTGCCGACCTTGGAGAGTATCTTGGCAAGCAAAAACTTTATGAGCGGCAGTCGCCACAGAAGCTGAGGGCGCTGAAAGAGCATGCTATTATTGAAAGCGCGGTGTCCTCCAACAGGATTGAGGGCGTTAATATTGACCCTGCAAGGGTAAAGGAAGTGGTTTTTGGCAAAGCGCATTTGCGGGACAGGGACGAGGAAGAAGTGCGCGGTTATAGAAAGGCTCTTGAACTTATCCATATGAAGTCCGGTTCTCTTGATGTGTCGGGGGAGACTATTTGTGAACTTCACAGGTTAGCGAGGGGTGGTATAGGCGACGCTGGGAAGTATAAAAGCAGAGACAGCGACATCATAGAACGCTATCCTGATGGAAGGGTGCGGATTCGCTTTAAAACGGTTACTGCAAATGAAACTCCGCGATACATGAAGCTGCTTATAACAGCTTCGCACGATTGCATTAAAGAGCGCTGGACACATCCGTTAATAGCTATGGCGGCATTTAATCTGGATTTTTTATGCGTGCATCCATTCCGTGACGGCAATGGAAGAGTATCACGGTTGCTTATGCTTTTACAGTCTTATCACCTTGGCTATGAGGTCGGCCGGTATATTAGCCTTGAGCGCATTATTGAAGAAAATAAACAGCGTTATTATGAAACCCTTGAGGAAAGCTCCAAAGGCTGGCATGAGGGCAAACACGACCCGTGGCCATACCTGAATTTTGTGCTCTCTGTTCTTAAGACGGCATATAAGGAATTTGAAGATAGGGCCGGTTCTATCCGAAGCCCGCGGGGTTCTAAGACAGAGATGGTGCATAATGCTGTTCTTGCCGTTGACAGGGATTTTACTGTTGCGGATATAGAGAAGAAATGTCCTGCTGTCAGCCGGGATATGATACGAACAGTGCTTAAATCTATGCAAAAAGATGACTTGGTTGAATGTATAGGGCGGGGACCTGGTGCATTGTGGAAGAAAAAGGGTAATACCTCTAAAAGAGGGTAATAAAGAGGGTAATAACTAAATGAACCGTATAGCCATCGCAATTAAAAACCGCTTAAGCCTCCGTCAGCCGCAATCTGACAGCCTGAATATATTGGCAGAGCTTGCGGATAAATTAACTTTAAAGAAACACACCCCTGTCCCCTCTCAAGAGGGGAATACATTGCAGAATGAGCTTGAAAAAGTCAGAACCTCTTTTCCTACTTGCACGGACTTTGAGAGGAATTTTCCATCAATCTGTTTTGCTTTGGCAACAGGCGTTGGTAAAACCCGGTTAATGGGCGCTTTTGTGTCATATCTCTATCTTGCGAAAGGCATCAGAAACTTTTTTGTGCTTGCCCCGAACCTAACTATTTACAATAAACTTATTGAAGACTTTTCAAATACCACCTGCCCTAAATATGTATTTCAGGGCATTGGTGAGTTTGTCCATAACAATCCTGTTATCATTACCGGTGATAACTACAATTCCATCGGAAATCTTTATAAAGAACAGGAGATAAGAATCAATGTTTTTAATATTTCAAAGATAAGTTCAGAAATGAGAGGCGGTAAACTCCCGCGCATCAAAAGGCTTTCAGAATATTTGGGAGAATCTTATTTTAATTATCTCTCCAATCTGGATGACCTTGTTCTGCTAATGGACGAATCACACCACTACCGCGCAGACAGGGGCATGGAGGTCATCAATGAGTTAAACCCGATTTTAGGGCTGGAGCTTACAGCAACCCCGCAGGTTGAGCGGAGTGGAGTGGCAATAAAGTTTAAGAATGTAGTATATGAATATTCTCTGTCTAAGGCAATTCAGGACGGCTTTGTAAAAGAGCCTGCTGTAGCCACCAGAAAGGATTTTGACCCTTCTCAATATAAACTTGAAGATTTGGACAGGATAAAATTGGAAGTCGGCATCCGTATTCATGAAGATACTAAGGTTGCCTTGGACATCTTTGCAAGAGATAATAAAGTGCCCCTTATTAAGCCTTTTGTGCTGGTCGTTGCCAAAGAGACTGAACACGCAAGCAGGTTAAAAGAACTTATAGTTTCAAGTTCATTTTTTGACGGCTATTATGCAGATAGGGTTATGGAAATCCATTCAAACCAGAGCGGTGAGGAAAAAGACGAAAATATTGCTCAACTGCTTTCATTGGAAAACCCTGACAACAAGATTGAGATTGTTATTCATGTAAATATGCTCAAAGAGGGCTGGGATGTTACTAATCTATATACTATAATCCCTCTGAGAACAGCTGCTTCAACTACTCTCAGAGAGCAGACCATTGGCAGGGGTCTGCGATTGCCCTATGGGAAACGAACAGGGTATGATAAGGCGGATAAACTTACTATTGTAGCGCATGACAGGTTTCAGGAAATCATTGATGAGGCAAACAAGCCGGATTCTATTATCAGGAAGGAAAACATCATTACTATTGATGCAGAAGAAGCCGGCAAACCGAAAGAAGTAGTCACATCTGTTTCGGTGATTGAAAAAAGGTTAGATGAAGAGCAAAAAAGAATAGAAGCTATTGCCAATTTAGAAGAAAAACAAAAGGCGCAGATCAGCCTTGATGTCAGGGAAGTAATATTCTCCATCCTTCCAGAATTGAACAGCAACGTGTCTAATGCCGCCGAATTGCATAATCAAGAAATTAAACAGATAGCCATGGAAAAATACAAGGAAAGCATCTACAGCGCCGCACAGCCAACCATGTTTGCGCAAGAAATGGTAAGAGAAGCTGAAAATACTTATGAAAAGATAGTAGAGGAGTTTACGAATAATATTATTGAAATTCCGAGAATCAGCATTCAGCAGTCTGATGATGTTAAATCAGGTTTTAAGGATTTTGACC
This sequence comes from Nitrospirota bacterium, assembly GCA_023248415.1. GTDB lineage: Bacteria > Nitrospirota > CAKKRA01 > 9FT-COMBO-42-15 > 9FT-COMBO-42-15 > 9FT-COMBO-42-15. The sequence goes on along the minus strand of JAHFEP010000041.1, from coordinate 3,656 downwards.
TTGATACCAAGAGCCTGAATTATCAGCCTGTATCTGAAGAAATATTAAGAAGGACACTAAGAGGCCATGAAGATGACATAGTAATTGGAAAAGGTAAAATTGTTACTGACAGCCCTGAAAATATTATTGTTAACGAGCTTATAAACCATTCTGAGATAAACTATGATGAGCAGTCGGAATTATTGTTTAAATTAACGAGACAGGCTATAGAGAAATTCAGGAGCTATCTTGATGAAGATAAGCTTTTGAATGTTGTCCAATATTATAAAAGAGAAATCAGCAATTATATTTATTCACAGATGATGGTGCATTTTTATTGTGAGGCCTTGAGCTATGAAAAACCCATAGTAAAACCTTTTACACGGATTGAAAAACATAATTATGAAAAATACACTAAAGACAGCGTTCATCATTTTACAGAAACAATCAATCCGACCAGTTCTATTCCCGGCAAGGTGTTTAGCGGTTTTAAGAAAGCCTGTCATAGTTTATACAAATTTGATTCAAAAACCGAAAAGGATTTTGCAATAATTCTTGAGCATGATAACGCTGTTTTAAAATGGCTAAGGCCAGCGCGAAGGCAATTTAATATCTATTGGGATAATAATTCAAGGCAGTATCATCCTGACTTTGTAGTAGAGACAGCAGAGGGTATTTATATGGTAGAAACAAAAAAGGAAAGTGATATAGAGACCTCAGAGGTGCAGGAAAAAACGAAGTCAGCATTGGAATATTGTAAAAATGCTACTGATTACACCTCACAAACCAAAGGCAAACCGTGGAAATATATTCTTATTCCACACAATGCTGTTTTATTAAATATGAGCTTTGAAACTTTAATGAGGAAATATGAGATTAAGAATTAGGAGTAACGGGATATGAGGCTCTGGTCTTGAAATATAAGTTTTGAAGGGTATCATGGCCTGCCTCCGCATTGTATCGCCTCGAGAAACATCAAGGTTGCGTCTACACCCTGACAAGGCTTGCTTCAATGGAAATATGAAAGAGGGGACAGGTTCTGTCTTGCGTATTTCTCTATCCTTTTTTCCATCCTTTTAGCAAAATCCTTTTCTTTATCTTTGCTATTGCCTCTGCAGGGTTTAGCTCTTTTGGGCAGACCTCCTGACAACTGAATATGGAGTGGCATCTCCAGATGCCATGAAGGTCATCAACAATTTTCAGCCTCTCATCTTCAATGCTATCGCGTGAGTCCCTTAAGAATCTTTCCACCTTCAATAATGCTGCAGGGCCAAAGTATTCTTTATTAACCCCTGCTGTTGCACATGCGCCATAACATGCGCCGCAGAGGATGCAGTCAATAGTGTTTCCAATCTTATTTCTCTCCTCTGGCGTCTGGATATATTCTTTTTCTGGCACAGGTGATTTTCCAATCAGATAAGGTTTTATACGCATATAATTTTCAAAAAAGTGTGTGAAGTCTACAATCAAATCTCTCAGCACGGGCAGATGTCCGAGCGGCTGGATGGTTATCATCTCGGTATTTAATTCTAAGACCTGTGTCTCACAGGCAAGCCTGTATCTTCCATTAATGTGCATTGCGCAGGAGCCGCACACAGCCCCGCGGCAGGAGAATCTAAAGGCTATGGACGGGTCAAGATTTTTTTGAATATAAAATAAACCAGCAAGCACAGTATCGCCATGGCTTACTGGGATTTTAAAATTATCAAAATATGGCGCCTTGTCTTTTTCAGGGTCAAAGCGGAAGATTTTAAAGGTTATTTTCTGCATATAAATTTTCCATATAGTCATTGCGAGCGATAGCGAAGCAATCTATTACGAACTTGAGATTGCTTCGGCAGACAAAGTCAGCCTCGCAATGACCTTATTACTAATACTTCCTCTCTGCCGGCTCTACATAGCCCAGAGTGACAGGCTTGTAACTGAGTATCAGGCCTTCTGGGCTGTATGATGCTATTGTATGTTTAAGATAGTTTTCATCATCCCTTTTTGGAAAATCTGTCCTGAAATGAGAACCCCTTGACTCCTTTCTTTCAATAGCGCCCATTACAACTGCCTCTGCAATATCAATGCTTCCAATAAGCTCCAATAACCAGTAAAACTCAAAATTAAACCTTTTGCCCTTATATCTTATTCCAATATTGTTACACCGCTCTTTTATTCCTTTTAGATTTTTACACCCCTCTTTTAATTGAGCCTCTTCCCTGAATATTCCGGCATTATTCCACATTACGCTGTTCATTTCTTCAAAAAGAGTAAAGACATTTTCTTTTCCGTCTTTTTCAAATAACTGTCTAATTTTTTCTTTTTCTTCCTCTGCCGCAGATTCAATAAGAAGCGCTGAATCATTGCTTTTCTTTTTTGAAGATAAATATCTTACTGTGTTTTCTCCTGCAATTGACCCAAATACAATAGTTTCTAAAAGGGAGTTGCCGCCGAGCCTGTTTGCGCCATGCACACTTACACACGCAGCCTCTCCGGCAGCATAGATGCCCTTTATAATTGTCTGGCAGTCTGCGTCAGTATCAATCCCTCCCATTGTGTAATGTTGTGCAGGCTCTACAGGTATCGGCTCATTTACTGCATCTATTCCTGCAAACTTTCCTGCAAGCTCCACAACACCAGGCAGCTTTTCTATTATCGCCTTTTTGCCAATATGCCTTAAATCAAGATGCAAATAAAGGCCATTAACAGCATTTCCCTTTTTAATCTCCCTTATCATATTTCTTGAGACAATATCCCTTGGCGCAATCTCCATTGACCTTTTAGAGTCCTCATAGTTTGCAAGGAATCTCTCTCTATGACTATTCAACAAATATGCCCCTTCACCCCTTGCGCCTTCAGTAACAAGTATATTCGTGCCGTAGAGGGTTGTTGGATGAAACTGGATGAATTCCATGTCCTTTAAATATGCGCCAGCCCAGTAGGCAATTGCCATGCCTGTTCCAGTGTTGATTAAGGCATTTGTTGATTTTCCATAGAGCCTTCCAGCGCCGCCTGTTGCAATTATTATTGCATCTGTTTTAAAGGCTTCTAAATTCCCTGTCTTTAAATCAAGGGCAATAAGACCTCTTATAGAATTATCTTCAACAATCAGCCTTGTTACAAACCACTCGTCAAAAAAGGTGAGGCATTTATTTTCTTCATTGATTCTTATTATCTGCTCATAAAGCGTATGAAGCATCGCATGTCCTGTCCTGTCTGCTGCATACGCAGTTCGTGGAAAGCCTTGTCCGCCGAATGGCCTCTGATTAATTCTTCCTTCTACTGTCCTGCTGAATGGACAGCCCCAGTGTTCAATCTCATAGATTCTGCTTGCCGCCTCTTTGCACATCTTTATAATAGCGTCCTGATCTCCAAGATAGTCGCTGCCCTTTATGGTATCCTGTGCATGTTTTTCCCAGTCATCAGATACTTCTCTTTCAATATTATTAAGAGGCGCATTTATACCGCCCTGCGCTGCAATGGAGTGGGACCTTATGGGATAGACCTTTGATATAACCGCAGTCTTCATCTTATTTGAAGCAAGTTCATACGCAGCCCTTAAGCCCGCAAGGCCGCCGCCTATTATTATTGCATCAAATTCATACATTAAAAGAGCCTCTCAAAATAGATTGATAAACTATATATGCCAATAAAGGCAGTTGCAAACTTTATAATAAAAAAAAGTTCTCTTT
>JAHFEP010000345.1 GCA_023248415.1 Nitrospirota bacterium | reverse complement strand
TAGATAAGTATTCAACAAGACGATTCCACAAAGTTTCGCGGGGTTTACTGACTATTCCTTTATGTAAATTGCGCTTCTTCAAGGCGTCAAGCGCTTCGTCGCGCCATAATAATTGAACAATAGCTGTCGGATCAATTTCTGAATTTTGATTGCCAGGACGAATCTTTCGGATTAGTAGCTTATTATTTTTGTATTCTGCTTCACAAAGACCCCACCAGGACGGCACAAGTTTCTCAACTTTTGAAAGATGGCAGGAACTGGCAACTACTGTCACACAATCTAAGACCCGGTTATAAATGTCTTGCTGGCTTGGAAGCCTGTCCAAAGTATCTCTTTCGCTTTTGATTTCATAACCGTGCATAGAACCATTGATTACGGCAATATCAACACGTGAATCACCTTGACAGAGTCCGAGCTCTTCAATTACTAAAGTATTGCGACTCTTGCTATGCTTATTATGCAACGATTTCAGTAGAACCTTACGGATATCTATGTCTCGCATAGTTTTATAGTAAACAAAAGATTATTTTTATAAAAAAGCTAACCAACTAGGTACACTAATTATTTACTGAATCGCTTTTGTCCACTGGTACTTTTAAAATACACTATTATTGCTATAAATAGCAAGCATAAATTGCTTGGAAAGTAAGGTCACTGCTATTAAGCGAGGCTTTCATATTAATAGGAACACACTCATTTTTCACAAACATTCTTTTTATTATGAGAAAAGCCTATCAGGAGGAGCCATGAAACCGCATTTTGTAGAAATTAACGACTCTGAAACACATGAAGGTATTATTGTTGATATGGAAGGGCCTTATCATCCTAAGAGCGAAAGGATAGGGGAACATATCTACGGACACACGCTTTATATTGAAGGCATCCCTTATCATTTTGAGAAATATATCCCCACTAAGGAAGAGATAGGAAGGTTCAAAAAAGAAAACGAAGGTGTTGCAGAGGTTTCAAAGGGCGGGTTTTTCTACCGCATAGTGCCGTTTACAAAATAAAACTTGTTAGAAAGGATATGGCTTTTACCACGAAGGAATTAAACTCCCCCTTTCCCCCTCTTTAATAAAGAGGGGGATGGTGGAGTTACACCATACGCAAAATGCAAAAGTATAAATATGAATTGACATGCTGTAACTTATAAGCTACAATAATTATGCAAACATTTCCTTTTGAAATAGATTACTACATAAACAAAGAGGGCAAAAAACCCTTTAAAGAATGGCTTGAGAATTTAAAGGATATTACGGCGAGGGCAAAGATACGCATCAGGCTTGACCGTGCGAGGCTCGGCAATTTGGGCGATAACCGCTCAGTAGGCGAAGGGGTGCGAGAATTAAGAATTGATTGTGGCCCTGGTTATCGGGTCTACTTCGCTCTTGAGGGCAACCGCCTTATCCTGCTTCTGCTCGGTGGCGAGAAATCAAGGCAGGCTAAAGACATAGATAGAGCAAAAGATTTCTGGCGTGATCACAAAAGGAGGAAACAACATGGCTAAATTGACATCTTACCAAAAGGATTTGATAAAATCCCTCAAAGACCCATGCGAGGCAGCAGCATACCTTAATGCCGCTATTGAGGAAGGAGACCGTGCTGTCTTTCTTCTGGCGCTGCGCAATGTGGCTGAAGCAAACGGCGGCATGGCAGCCGTTGCTGAAAAGACAAAACTGAGCCGTGAGAGCCTTTACAGAATGCTATCCAAAAAAGGCAATCCGGAAATAAAAAGCCTCATTATCCTTTTGCACACAATGGGCCTGCGCCTGTCTGTAGAGGCAGAGACTCATGTTTGCGCAGCAGCATAATATTTTTTGAAGGGGTTGTGAACTATGGGTAAGAAAGACCTTATAAGACTGGCTAATGACCCAAAATATATTTCGGCTTATATCGGGCATGTTATCTTCCCGAGCTTTTCTGTGAGCTTCAGGTTTTCTGAATAGTCAATCGGAATCTCTATCAGCACAGGCTCTTTTGAGCCTAAAGACTGTTTAAGGAGAGGAAGAAACTCGCCTGCCTTGCTAATCTTATAACCCTTTATGCCAAAGGACTCTGCATATTTTACAAAATCAGGATTTTTAAAATATACGCCAAATGCCTTGCCAAACAAGTCCTTCTGCTTCCATTCTATAAGGCCGTAGCTGTTGTCCACCCACACAACAATCACAATTCCAAGTCCAAGCCTCTTTGCTGTTTCAAGCTCGCATGATGTCAT
>JAHFEP010000040.1 GCA_023248415.1 Nitrospirota bacterium | reverse complement strand
TAACCACTTTCACCTTCTCCTTGAAACCCCTCTTGGCAACCTTGGGGAATTCATGCGTAACTTTAATATAAGATATACTGGCTACTATAATCGCAGACACAAAGAGGAAATGGGGTCAAACCTAAAAAATACACTTTACAAAATGTTAAATTGGTGATATCTTCTTTATGTGGCAAGACAACTAAGAATAGAATATGAGGGTGCTTTTTATCATATCTGCAGGCGAGCTTTGTCGTTCTCCCCTCCGCTTTTTCATCTGTAAGGATGATAGTGTTTTAGCCGAGGCTGAAAAACCCTACGATTATGCAACTTTTGAAAGTTGTTTTCTTAGCATCTCGCCAACGAGCTGACTAATAAGTACACCACTTTTATGTGCCTTTTTCTTGATGGCTTTTATTACATCTTCATCCACCGTAACCTCATAATGCCTCTTTCGGAGTTTAGGCTGCACGTCTACTGTTGTAAACACATTTATATAATCTGTTGTATCATGGGTATTCCAAAACTCTGCAGCTTCTTCATAACTTGAAAATTCATCAGGAATTGGTTCAACCCTTTTTCTTTTGCTTTTCATAATACCTCCGTTCAGACATTGTCATATCTCTGGCAGAAATTGGTAACGCTGATTTATGAAGTGTAAAATCTTTTTAAATACCTCTTATCCATATATATCACCCCTGCTGCAAAAAGAGCGCCGACCAATGCGCCGCCTATGACATCAAGTGGATAGTGTGCGCCGACATATACCCTTGAAAAGCAAACAGCCGCAGCAATAATAATTGATGGAATAATCAGAAAACGATATTTATATGATGTTAATGCTGCAAAAACAGTAATGTTTACTGCATGGGCTGAAGGAAATGCGTAAGAGCCTGTGCAGCCAACAAGGACATGAGCATCATTTAAGGCATTGCAGGGACGGATACGTATAAAGGTATTCTTTAAGAGCTGTGCTGCAATAAAGTCTGCAACAAAAATTGAAACAATTAATAGGACAAGAAATATCCTTTCCTTTTTTCTGCCAAAGATAAAGAAAAGAATCGCACCAATAATAATAATTATCTTAAAATTCCCTGCATTTGTAATAAATGGCATCAGCCAGTCAAAGAAGGTGTTTTGCAGTGTTTTATTAATAAAATAAAATATCGCCTTATCTATTTCAATCAGATATTCCAATAATCTATTCCTTAACCCCTTTCCAGTATTCGTTTACCATCTCCTGAATTTTAGAAATAGTATCTTCCTGTCTTACTGGTTTAAACAGATGGGTAAACCTTCCCTGCCCTTCTAAATATTCCTCAACAGGTTTAAATTTCTTTGGCACAAGAGTATGTCTCACCTCGCCATAAATTGCCTCTTTTAATGCCCAGATGCCTGTGTCAACAGACAGTTTTGCAAGCTTAACAGAATGTGATGGATCAGTTGCCCAGCCCGGAGGACATGGCGAATGGCTAATAAAGAGCTTTGGGCCTTTATATTCCTCTGCCTTTTTAAATTTGTTGAACAGGTCAACCTGATGTGCTGGCGAGATTGTGGCAAGATATGGCGGTTTGTGGCTCCTCCAAATCTCAAAGAGATTCTTTTTTGAAACCTCTGCGCCTGTTGGGTTGAACTTTCCCACTGGTGTAGTTCCAGTTTTAGATGCATAAGGCGTTGCGCCTGACCACTGAAAACCAGTATTGCCATAAGCCTCATTATCATAGCAGATGTAATAAAAATCAAGATTGCGGTATATAGCGCCTGATGTTGAAGAAAGTCCCATATCATAGGCAGCGCCATCGCCTGTTAATACAACTACCTTTAAATCCTCATCCTGTTTTATTCTTCCCTTTTTTATTAAGATATCCAGAGCATCCCTTACACCCTGTGCTCCTGCTGGCGCTGATGCCATAGCTGTATAAAGCCATGAGCCTTTAAAAGGCGTAAAAGGATATATGGAAAGCAGAGTAAAACATCCTGCTGCATTTACAATAACAGTCTTTTCTCCAAGCGCCTTAAGACAATGCCTTAAAGCCAATAGTCCTCCGCACCCTGCGCACATAGCAGTGCCGGGGAAGAGGTTGTCTTCCAAAGGCAAATCTTTAATGGATTTTATAGGGGTTATATTCATACCTTCCCTGCTATCTTCTTTACCCTCTCCATCTCCTTCCACTCTGCCTCTGTGTAAAGGAGGTGTGGTTCAGGAACAACACCGGTCTTTTCTGCATTAATCATTGTGTCAAATATAAATTCAAACTCCACAGGGCTTATGTTTTTGCCGCCAAGTCCGCCAATAAAGGAAAGCAATAAAGGCCTTTCTTTTTCATTGAACATGGCGCCTGCAATCTCTGAATGTAAGATGCCACCTTTGCCTATGCTGATATTCTGGTCTAATACAGCGGCAGCCTTTTTTCCTTTGATTGCAGCCATTATATCCCTTTCAGGAAATGGCCGCAGCAGCCTTAATCTTAAAAGCCCTGCCTTAATCCCTTTTTCCCTTGCCTTTTTTACAGCAGCCTTGCCGAGTGTTGAAAAGGAATCCATCATAATCAAAACATATTCTGCATCTTCTAACATATAGCCGTCAGTAGTATCATATCTCCTGCCAAATATATTCTCAAACTCTTTACACACCTCTTTATATACTGCAAGGCCATTCATAGCTGCAAGGTGCATCTGGTATTTGAAATAGGAATATATAGGCCCTCCAAGCACAGAAACGCCCTGTGCCATTGGTTTGCCTGACCTGAAAAAGGCATGTTTCGGAGTATAGGCGGGTAAGAATTTTTTAACATCATCCAATAACGGTATCTCAACAGGCTCTCTTGTAAATGAAAGAAGAAAACCGTCCAGATTTACAAAGACAGGCAGAAGTATTTTCTCATCCTCTGCAATCCTGTATGCTATTAAAATAGAATCCAAAACCTCCTGGCAGGTCTCGCAGTGTATCTGCAAAAAACCGCAGTCCCTTGCTGCAAGTATGTCATTATGGTCAGGCTCAAGGGTTATTGGCGCAGATAAACCTCTTGACACATTTACCATTACAAGAGGAACACGCCATCCTGCTACAGTATAGAGCATCTCAAAGCCGTACAGAAGCCCCTGGCTTGATGATGCAGTGAACGCGCGCACACCTGCTGCAGATGCAGCGCCTGCTGCTGTAATCATGGAGTGCTCAGAGTCCATGGTAACAAACCTTGCATCCATGTCGCCATTGGAAATCCATCGCGCAATAGTCTCTATAATCTCTGTCTGCGGTGTTACAGGGTATGCAGGAATATAATCAACCTCTGCCAGCCTTACGCCCCATGCAGCAGCAGCATTGCCTGTCAACATTTCTTTTGCCATCAGTCAATCACCTTTTCGCTTTGTTGTTGTCATTGCGAGCCTATTTCTAATTTACACAGAAATAAAAGCAAAAATATTATACAGAATAATTTGACGCATTTCCATTACTTTTCAGAAAAAGGTTGGACACCCCACAAAGGCCTTCATATAATTCAAGCAATGGCGAATATGTTTTAACGGCTATAAGAAAAGCGGCTTGTTGAAAGTTGATGTTTAATGGCTTAAATATTCTCTAAGGACTTTTTTGATAGCGTCAAAGTCATCAAGATTGTTTTTTAATATATTATAAACCTCTTTATTGTCAACCTTCCAATAGAGATGGACTATCAGATTTCTAAATTTAGCCATCTTTTCAAGCCTCGTTAAAAGATCTTTATCTAAGGAGAGCTTCTTTCCAATAATCCTGAAAACATCTGTATAATCTTCAGGTTTTCCAAGCCTTTCCTGTGCTATTATATGGTTGCAAAGGTCAATAAGCGCTTCTATTGATACAATTAGGTTATACTTTGCTGAATCGTAATTTTTTGAATCTGACAGGAATTTATCTTCAGAAAGTAAAGACAAATCGTGAAGCTTGGCTGTTGCTTGATCTATTTCAGAAAAAAGCCTGGTTACAACCTCTTTATTGATTGGTGTCATTATTTGCCCAATGCTATTTTTTGATAAAAGAAATCTGTGTGATGCTTGAAGTCAAAATAAAGGCTTCTTGTTATTACCTCAAAGGAGACCCGCTCCTTTTCATCCCTTGAAAAAATAATCTCACCTTTTGTAACAACAGAAAACCTGAATGAAAGAGGAGCTATGTTAAGTATTCTGCAGTCTACAGGGTAGCTGTTTAATTCGCTTTCAAGCCTAACCCCCATATCAAGCTGGAAGTCAAACAGGCTCTCCTTTTTAATAACAGACTCATCAATATACATAGCTATATCTATATCATTAAAGCCATCCTCTTCAATAAATGAACCATATATATAGGCAAAAGAAACAGCGCTTTCATTCTCTAAAAATGCAGATATGTTTTGAATGATGCTCTTACGTTCTTCATTGCTTATTATGTATCTTTTTAATGCCTGCATGATAAAACATCTTACCAGAGGCATCAGATTTCGTCAAGCTGTCTGATATTAGCGCCTGTTTGTCAATAAACTTTACTACATTGGTCTACCCTTACTATACTAAAAACTCTGGATTCCAGTTAAAAGCATGCAGGAATGACATAAGAACTTGTGTAGTAAATCCTTACCATGCACGAACCTCCAGCACTTTCTCTATTGCCTCTGAAGGACAGACCTCAACACATATCATGCACCCTTTGCAGTTATCATAGCTTGTATTTGGAAGCCCGGCTGGATTTACACTAATACAGCCGTCAGGGCAGCTTACAACGCACATCATGCACTTTGTGCATTTTTCATGATCCCATACAGGTTTAAACAGGCGCCAGTTGCCTGTTTTTCGCAATGGCGTATTGGCTTTGGCATTTATAGCAGGGCTTGAGACTAAGGCAGGCTCAAAGGGTACAGAAATAACAGGGCTTCCTTTTTGCACAGGGGCTGTCTTTGTTATCTCTATTGGACTGATTGCATTAAAACAATGTAATGCTGCATTAATATTCTTTTCAATTAATGACCTGTCTGTAATAATTTCAGATATCTCCTTTTCAACAGCCCTTTTTACAGAATCCATACTTAGCCCTAATATCCTTGCGCCAACACTGCCTGCAAGCGCGCTAAGAATAGGCGCGCCGAGCATGTTAATCCCTATTTTGGTTAAATCAATGGTAATTACATTTGCTGAAATCTTATATCTCGCCATTGCCTTATCAGTGCTAAGGGTTGTATTTATAAAAACAACATTGCCTTCTTTAATTCCAGATAATGGCATTGCTAAAGGGTCATTAAGAAGCGTTTCATCCATGATTATTACAATATCAGGCTCAGAGATTATTCCCCTTTCAAGGATAGGCTCATCAGATATGCGTGTGAAGGCAGATATTGGCGCACCCCTTCTTTCAGCGCCGTATAATGGAAAGTCCTGTGCATAGCTGCCTTCATAAAAGGCAGCGCTACCTAAGACCCTGCTTGCAACCTTTGCGCCCTGTCCACCCCTGCCGTGAAATCTTATTCGTTTGATAAATGACATAGCCGATTGAATTTTATTATAGCAGATTTTTCAGGATATTTACACCTTCCAGATTTTAAGCAATGCCGGAAGCACAATAATAGCCGCAATAAGGCTTGTTATCATGCCGATATTCGCAACAGCGCCCATGCTTGACAAGCCGCCGTATCTTGAAAATACAAGGGAGCCAAAGCCTGCCATTGTTGTAGCAGTGCACATGACAACTGCGCGGCCAGTATGGAAGATTGTATTTGGAATATTTTGACGGCCATCCTCTAAATATCTGTGGAGTATATGCACCCCGTTATCTATCCCCATACCAACAATCAAAGGCACAATAGCAATGTTCATATAATTTAGTTTCATGCCTAATATCTCCATAACACCCATCATCCAGACAATCCCGATTATATGCGGCATAAGCGCTGTCATTGTCCTTTTTAATGAACGAAAATCTAAAAAAACAAGGACAAATACAGCAGAATAAGCAAGGAGGGTTACCCACGCTATTTCTTCTTCAATAAGCCTCTTTAATTCTGCTGCAACAACATCAACACCTGTAATCTTTATATCCTTATCTATCTTATAGAGGCTATCCTCAAGCCTTTTTAAAAGGTCTTTGTTCCATGCCTCTTTGCTCGGATAAAGATATGTAATAATCCTATATGTCTCATCTTTTGTAACAAGGTGCTTATCCAAGAGTTGATTCATCCCTGTTTTTATATCTTCTATCTCAATAAAATGCGTCTTCCCCTTTGCCTCTGCATAGCTCTGCATACCCTTTATGAAGTCTTTGTAAGTATCGGGTTTAAACCCATTTTCCCTTAATGACCTTTGCAGGGTGTATATCGCCCTTTCAATTGGAAAGGCGCTCACCTTTGCAATGCTTGCCTCCTGCCTTTTTATTGAAGGAAGGAATGTGGATAATGAATCAAATGATACTATAGAGCCGTCTTTAACATACTGCCTCAAAGCCGTAGCAATGGAATCATTCTTCACAAGGGCATCCTGCAAATTCTTTGATTCAGCAATCACCATAATCTGATAACCGGAGCCGCTGAACTTCTCCATTATTAAGTCCTGTAAGGTCATTGCCTCCATACCCTCTGGACGCATCTTCTTAAAATCTGAATCAAATGTTAAGCCTATGGCCATATAACCCAAATATATTGTTAGTAAGATGCCAATAGCAAGGACTGTCTTTGGATACCTGACAACCTGCTTTGCAACCATATCAAGGCCAAATGGATTCAACCTTCCTTTAACAACAGGCTTCTTTGAAGACTTGGCGCGCCATATCATAATGCTCGGAAGAACAAGATACATTGTGAACATGCTTGCAAGTATCCCTGTTCCGCACATAAAACCAAGTTCAGAGAGGCCCCTGAAATCAGTAAACATCAGGAGATAAAATGCAATTGCTGTTGTTGCTGCACCTGTAAATATGCCCTTTCCAACACCCATTAATGTTGCCTCAAGGCCATGAACAATATCCTTGCCATTGTCTATTTCTTCTAAATATCTATTATAAATATGAATGGCAAAATCAATACCAAGTCCCATCAAAATAGCAGCAAATGCAACAGTCACCATGTTAAGTTGACCAAGAAAGATATAAGAGATGCCAAAAGACCATATAAGCGCCATCTGAAGCGGTATAGATATATAAATAAGGATTGCAATACCTCTGTATGCAAAATAGAATAAAAGAAGGATTGTAAAGAATGATGAGACAAAGGTCAGTATCATGTCCCTTTTTATTGTTGCCTCGTCACCAACTGCTATAGGATAGCCGCCTGTATACCCTACCCTGATTTTATCATTAAGATTTTTTTCTGCAGCTATCTCCTTCTCTATCCTCTTTACATCTGACATCAATATTTTTGCAAATTCCACATCCAACGCGCCTTTAACAGGCCTTGCAAGCATCAGGAGCGTTGTCCTGTCCTCTGAAAGAAAATAGCCGTCCATCATATCAAACCTAAACCCGCCGCTTCCGCTGCTAAAGTAATCCTTTAATATCGGAAGAAGCCCAAGCGGGTCAACACGGACAAGCTCCTTCATTCCAAAAGAGGCCTGTGAAAGTAGTATTGATTTATTTCTCTTAATCTGTTTTTCTATCTCCTCATCCTTTAGTTTTTCTTTTATTGCATCAAGCTCCTTTTCTGTAAGGAATAGAAACATATCCTTTGTAAAATGCTCTCTGAAAAATTCCTTTTGATTTTCAGAAATTTTATAATCAATCCCTTTAATAAGATTGGTTGCAGAAAGCCTCTTTGCAAACTCATCAGCAAAGAGCTTTAACCCGCTCACCCCTTCCTCTCCCCCGACATCCTTTGTCTGAACAACGACAACAAGAAAATCAAGGGTGCCAAAGTCCTTTATTGCTCCCATAAAATCCTTTGAGACTTTAGATTTTGACGGCAGCAGGTTTACTATATCTGTGGCAAGCTGAAGCCTTAAGGCTAAAAGGCCAAAAACGAGGGTTAAAACAATACTGATTATTATAACCTTCTTGTAATGTGTGTGTGATAGTTCTGCTATCTTTTTAAAAATTTTTTCCTTCACTATTTATTATCCTCCTCAACTGCCTTTTTGAGCATATCAAATATACCCGGTATTGCAGAGCCAACCCTGTTCCAGTTCGGGATTAGCGGCGTACCCATGGGGTTTTCTATGAATATCTGCGCTGCCTGTTTTATTGCATTGGCGAATGCCTCTACTGCCTTTGCCTCTTCATGCCTGTCAAACACAAGGCTGTTTATTGCTGCGTCTGCCTCGTATTTCAGCATGGTATCCTCTGCCTGCCTCATATAGGCAACCTCAAGGGACTTAAACAGGCTGTCAGAGAATACTATGCCTTCAGCAGCAAGTATCCTGAATATGGATTTGGATATATCAACACACATCCTCATCAAACCCTTCTGTGCATCCTCAGCAGAGAGCGGCTGGTGCTTATGTTCATAATTATCTGCTATATCTACCTGGCAGACCCTGCGGGCAGAGTAGTTTCTGAATACCTCTGCAAGTACGCCAACCTCAAGTCCCCAGTCCCATGGTATCCTCATTACCCTTGCCAAATCCGTAACCATGCAGAATTCGCCAGCAAGGGAATATCTGAAGCTGTCCAGAAAGACGAGGAAGGGATGAAAGCCGACGAGCTTCTGCAAAGACCTTACAAGTGGTGTTATCAATAACCTTGTAACCCTGCCGTGCATCCTGTCAGTAATCCTGCTGTAATAGCCCTTGCAGAATGCCACATCTATGTTTGGGTTTACAACAGGATAGCAGAGCCTTGCGAGCATCTCCCTGTTATAGGTTACAATATCGCAGTCATGGAGGGCGATAACATCAGATTTGCCATTGGCAATTACATATCCGTATGCCATCCATGTTGAGCGGCCTTTGCCGTCCTCTCCGGGCTGGAGACCGTTTCTCTCAAGTGTTGCATATATCTCCTTTACCCTTTTACCTTCATTATGTATTATCTTTACATCATGGGGTAATACAGACATGAACTCCTTTGCCTTTTTGAATTCATCATCTGTTGCCCTTCCAAGGGAAAGGACTATCTCATTTATATACTTGACCTTCTTAAGCTCCTCTACTATCCCCTTTAAGGCATCTGCCTTAAACTCTGCATAAAGTGCAGGGAGCACAAGCGCTATCGGCCTCTGCTTTGAAAATTCAAAAATCTCAGATTCTATCTTCTCAAGGCTCGGCCTTCCGAGCTTATGAAGCGTAACAATAACACCAGATTGATAAAAATCTGCCATAGAAATCTCCTATAAAGAATTACAGATGTTCTATATTGCCTTTTTCTTCCTTCTTTTCTTCAAGCCTTTTTTCTATTATCCTTTTTGCTGTATCAATCCCTCCTACTCCAAATGCTATTGCAAGGCTAAGGACAATGCCTCCGAAGATAATAGAAAATGCAGCAATCACAACACCAGGCGCTATACCGAACTGTTCAAGCGCCATTGCTAAAATCAGAACAATAAGGAGAACCCTCACTGCCTCTGCAAGGAGCTTTGCATAATGATAGCCGCTGTTAACAGCAGCAATAAGAATACCCCTTGCCACAAAGCCTGCAATGATATAGCCTATGATGAGTATAAATAAGGCTGATAATGCCCTTGGCATATATAGAAAAAACTGAGAGGTAAGGTTGCCTATTGTTGGCAGCCTTAATGCACTCAGGCCTATCATTAAAAATATGATTATAAATATCAAGTAGATTATCCTGCCAAAAAAATCTGACGGCCTTGTCCATATATCGCCCTTTCGTATGATGGCTGTAAGCCCTGCCTTATCACACCATACATCAAAGTTTATTGCTGTAAAGAGCCTTAAAAAGAGCTTTCTTGCAAGCCATGCAATTAAAAACCCGGATAATATTATCAGCAGCATTGCAAACAGATTCGGTAAAAAGGCTGCCAAACTCGCCCAGAAATTCCTGAAGGGCTGGAACAAAAGATTAATGAAGTTATCCATAATACACCTCCTATCTCCAGTTATTAACAAGATACTCCTTTTTCTCCTCAAACTCCATACACAATTTTTCTATCTCTGCCTCTGCGCCCTCATGGTCCATATCAGCAGCCTCCATGATAAACGATGCTGTCTTTGCAAGATATAAAGGCGCAAGGGACTTTATCAGATGCTCAGAAGACATTATTTTTTTGTGATATGCAGATGCATAGTCGTATATTACCCTTGTCCATAGCCCAAGCGGAAATCTGAACTTATCATCAGGCTGATGTGAAATCGCCTCTACCTCTCCAAAGTCACCTGGGCCTAAGACATTTGTCCATATCAGCTTTAAATTATCCACACCCTCCCTGAATATATCAAGCATATTCTTTACATTCACCTTAACAGGCTCAAGCCCAACATGATATCTGAAACCACAGGCAGGGACATTTACAGAACCCTTTATATCCTTCCATTTATCAAAATATTTCCCTGTAAGATTAAATAGTGTTACCACAACCTGCAAGAGCATATCAGCAAGGTCTGCTCCCGGGTCCTTGGGGTCGTGAATCTTTGCGCCAAGGAATGTCTGGCAGACCTTGAATCCATTTGCTACTGCCTCTGTGGTCATCCAGATATCTATGCCAAAGCGCGCTACATGAGTCTCCCATACATTTTGTTTTAGATAAAACTCTGCAAGCCTTCCTGAAAATCCAAAGTCGCCGCCAATGGGCTGCCTTATCCTCTGGCCATAGAGCGCCCTTGTCATGGGATAGACAATAGAATTTGTAATAGTGCCGTCATACTTGTGCCTGCTGTAAAGCGGCGCTACAAAATCAAAACCGCCCTTTATCACAGGCGACAGAAGAAGCTCTATCCACTCAGGCGTGATGCTCCTCAAATCTGCATCAACAACACAGCAGGCATCTGCCTGCATCTCAACCGCCTTCTGAAATATCAGCCTGAAGGCGCTCCCTTTGCCCGGTATCCCGTCATAGGGCATGCTTATCCTGTGTGCAGGATATACAGGGTATGTTAAGAACATTGCAGCATGGTCAAGGGTGGTGGTCTTTACAATATCCTGTGTGCCGTCCCTTGAGCCGCCATCAGAGTTGACTATAACAGCCTTTTTAGCAGAAAAATATTTTGCAAGCCCTGCATCCACTGCCCGCACAACATGGTCAATGGTCTTTGCATTATTATAGCTTGCTATGCCTACAAGTATGTCTGCCTTGTCCATAGTCTGTTATAAAATCTCATTAATAAGCCTTAGAACCGCCTTGTTCCAGCCCTCAGGACCAATACCATCTGCCCTTATGAGATTCGGCAGATTTACCCTTTCATCATAACTCCCGCCCTCATTTTGAACAAGAACAGGATAATCCACTTCTTTCAAAAGAGGAAGGTCATTGAACATATTGCCTAATCCAATTGTTGCAATCCTGCCATACGCCTTTTCATAAAAGCCTTTTAAGATTTTAACTGCCTTCCCTTTATCATTATCACCAAGGATATGATAGAACCTACCCTGCGTCCAGTGAAGTCCTGAATCTTCTATGGCTTTTAAAAATCCTTCTATCTTTGATTCATTGTTTGCATCCACTTCAAATATAAATGGCTCATCAAAATCCCTCTCTTTCGCAAGTGCAGCCTCTGTCAACGGCAAATTAGCAAGAACAGCTATCTCTTCAGCAGTCATATCGCCGAATCCCTTAGCCTTTATTCCGAGTCTTTGGCGAATTTCAATAAAGGCATTTCTTATTTCGCTATATGGCTTGCCGAGAACAATTATTCTATAGCCATCTTTTATTTCTGCATCAATAGGAAAAGGAAAATATCCATCTGGAATAAATATCCCGCCGCCATTTTCAGAGATAAAGGGATGCTTATTATTCAGCCTCTTTCTGTAAACCTCTATCTCTGCCTTTGTCTTGCTGGAGCATAAAATAAGCGGTATCTTTCTTTCCTTTATCAAATCAAGTGCAGGCCTTGCCGCTTCAAAGGAGTAAGTTTTAGGATGCAGTAAAGTGCCGTCAAGATCTGTAATGATAATTATCTTTGCCATCAGCCTTTTCCCCGCAGAGAATAATTATTATTTGGTATTTTATACTATTATCCTGCTATTATCAAATTTTAAAGAACATCTTATATCTTTAAGACATAATACCTTAACCAGACATAGATGGTTGAGATAACCACTGTCATTATCATTATTGGCATTCCATAGAGCATAAACTTGCCAAAGGATATCCTTTTGCCTGCCTTCTCGGATAATCCGACTACAATAACATTTGCTGATGCGCCGATTGCTGAACCATTTCCACCGAGGCATGCCCCAAGCGCCAGTGACCACCAGAGCGGCATTAAATCTGGGTGCTGCAATAACTGCATCCCTGTCTCATTGGGCCAGAGCTGTTTTGCCATGTCAACAATTAAAGGATTCATTGTTGCAACATAGGGGATATTATCCACTATTGCAGATGCAAAGGCAGAAAACCACATGACAACCATAGAGGTTGCAAATAGGTTCCCCTGTGTCAAGGCAAGCACCTGCAGAGACATCCATTTTATCAGGCCAACTTTAACCACACCGCCAACTATAATAAAAAGACCCATAAAGAAAAAGATTGTAGGCCACTCCACCTCTGCTAAGATATGGTGCGGCTCGTTTGTTTTGGACAGCAGAAGCAGCAGCCCTGCCCCAAACAGCGCCACAGTTGCAGGCTGGAAATGTAATACCCCATGAAATACGAAACCTGTCAAGACAATACCAAGAACAAAGAGAGACTTTTTCAGCATTGCTGGGTCCTTTATTGCCTCGTTTTCATTCATTGCCATTATCCTCTTTTTCAGTTCCTCTTTTGTCACAAGTTTTTTGCCCCAGATAAACCTTATCGCTAAAATATAGAAAACCATTATTACCACAATTATTGGAGCTAAGTGGTATATAAAATCCATGAAATTAAGCTGCGCCTTTGAGGCAATCATGATATTTGGCGGATCGCCAATGAGCGTTGCGGTTCCGCCGATGTTTGATGCAAGGGCGCAGGAGAGGAGATAGGGTATTGGATCTACCTCAAGGGCATCTGCAATAAGGATAGTAACAGGGACTATCAAAAGTACAGTAGTAACATTATCCAGAAAGGCGCTTAACAATGCTGTAACAATTGCAAATATTATCAAAATCCTGAAAGGGTCACCCTTGCCCCATTTTGCGCTCTTTATCGCGATATATTCAAATACACCTGTTGGCCTCATCAGGTTGATTATCACCATCATGGAGATGAGCAGGAATATAACATTCCAGTCAATCCCCAACTCTTCTACATGAAATGCCTCATGCTGCTCAAGTATCTTAAGTATAAGCATTAATCCAGCTCCGAATAAGGCGACCACTGTTTTATGCACCTTCTCTGAGATAATTACAGCATAGGCAAGCAGAAATATTATAGTCGCGGCCCAGAAGGCTGTATCACTATTCATTTTTTACCTCTCTTTCTTTAATAGTTGCAAAACCCCTTTTATTATGCCCTAAAAACAAAAGGCCAGCAAAAATATCAATGATATTTCTACTGGCCTACTTTCCCAAGCATCATTTTTATCAGACACTTCAGGCGCGTCAGTCCGCGTTTTGAGTCTTTATACCATGCTGATATAATTTTTGTCAAGAAATATTGGCTAACCTGCTAACTTTTTTATCACAACATAACCTGCTATTAGAAGTATTACAAAAATGACAGAGAGGATATTAAAATATTTATCTATGAATTTACTAATGCGCTTGCCAAATTTGTGTATTAACCATGCAACAAGAAAAAACCTTAATGACCTGCCGACAAGAGATGCTATTGTAAAGGTAATGATATTTATCTGAAATGCGCCTGCTGTAATGGTAATCAACTTGTATGGAATCGGTGTAAATGCAGCAATAAAGACAATTAAGACATCATATTTTTCGTATGAATGCCTCAACTTTTCATATTGCTCCTGCATATCATAAAAGTTTATTATTGGAAAACCAACTATGTCCATCAACCCGTAGCCGATAAGGTAGCCGAAAAGGCCGCCGATAACAGAGCCTATTGAACATATCAAGGCATATCTGAACGATTTTGCAGGTATTGATATGGCAAGTGCAATAAGCAGGACATCAGGCGGGATTGGAAAAAATGAAGATTCTGTAAACGCCAGGATAAATAATGCCCAGACCCCATAAGGTGTATGCGCCCAATGCAGAACCCAGTCATATAGTCTTCTCAGAATGTGCCAATTTCTATCCATTCAGAATAAGAACACTCACTCTCTTACTGCAGCCACAAATTTTATTAATGGAATCCTCAGCGGCTCTCCATTTATTGTCCTTGAAAAAACAAAACCCTGTTTTCTGTCGTCCTCATCGTATTTTAGCGGTATTAAGCTGTTCACCTCTTGCTTAATAGTTGGAATAAGTTTTTCTATCTTTACTTTATCACCAATCATAATAAAGGTGTTATCACCAAGATGTCCAAGAAAGGTTCGGTTATCTCCGCTCCTTTTGATAATATCCATAATAACATTTCCTGCTATCTTTAAAATCTCATCCGCCTTTATGCTGCCGTATTTCTTGGCATATACCTCAAAGGACTCTGGTTCAAGATATAAATTGTAAACAGTAAAATCCTCATTGCCTGCCTTTCTTAATTTAATCTCTTTTTCTACTGTAACATAACCAGGAAGTTTTGTAACTAAATGCGGTGATTCTCCGCTCTTCTTCTGCTCCAGGAGATTATGAACAATCTGCTCTAATACCTCAGGTTCAAATGGCTTAGTAACATATTCATCTGCTCCAACCTGCCTTCCCCAGAACTTGTCCTTTTCCTGGCCCTTTGCTGTAAGCATTACAATGGGAAGGTCTTTATACACTGGATTGTCCCTCAGCTTCATGCAGATATCAAAACCGTTCATCTTCGGCATCATAACATCAAGGATTACTAAATCAGGATTTTCTTTCTCAATCTTTTTTAAAGCATCTTCTCCATCATAGGCAGTAACCACATCATAGTCTAAGATTTCAAACTCCATTTTCACCAATTCTATAATATTTCTGTTATCGTCCGCAACAAGTATTTTTTTCCTTTCCAATTTTTCCTCCTTTTAAATTATCCTGGAAGCGTAAAAAAGAAACTGCTCCCCTTATTCTCTTCACTCTCAACCCATATTTTACCTCCGTGGTCTTCAACTATCTTCTTGCTGATAGCCAAACCAAGCCCTGTTCCCTGAACCTCGGCAGTCATGCTGTTATCCGCCCTCTGAAATTTTTCAAAGAGCTTAGCCTGAAACTCTTTAGGAACACCCATGCCCGAATCTTTTACGCATACCTCTGAAAGGCCGTTCACCTGACGGGCGAATATCTCAATCTGCCCTTCAGCAGGTGTAAATTTGATTGCGTTGCTGAGGAGATTAATAACTACCTGTTTAATTCTGTCCTTGTCAGCATTTACTTTTAAGCTGCTGTTAAATTTTTCAAAAACCTTATGATTTTTATCTTTTGCAATAGACTGAATGGTCTCAACGCACTGGTGCAATACAGTGGATAAATCAAAGTCCTCCCTTTTCATCTTTATTTTTCCTGATTCAAGTTTAGAAATATCAAGCAGGTCGCTGATTAAATTTATAAGCCTGTCAGTATCCTCATTCATTATCTTTAAAAGCTTTGTCTGCTTCTCATTAATCGGACCTGTGCTGCCGCGAAGTATCAGTTTTGTAGCGCCCTTGATTGATGTCAACGGTGTCCTAAGCTCATGGGATACCTGGGAGACAAAATCTGACTTTAACTCGCTCAGCTTCTCAATTTCACTGATATCTTCAAGCACACCAACAGCGCCAAGCACTACCTCATCCAATCCTTTAATAAGTGATATTCTGGTGTTGAAAACCCTCACATCCTTTCCAGCGCTCTCTAATATCATCTTTTCTACCTTTTGCGCAGCCACTTTGCCTAAAACACTGTTTTTTAGCAGCAGCATAAGATTCTTAAAATATCTGCTTTCTTCCGGATGCTCTTCATAACTCAATATTTCTATAGCGCTATTGTTTGTAAAAACAATGCTGCCAGTCGTATCCACAACAACAACGCCGGCAGCCATGCTGTTTAGTATTGATTCAATCTTTGACTTCTCATCATATAATATTTTATTAAGCCTTTCTGTTTCAGCAACCTTATCCCCCATGCTCTTATATAATTTTGCATTCTCAACTGCAAATGCAGCCTGATTTACAATTGCATTGAAAAACTCAACATCCCTTTCTGAAAATTCCTTATCTCCTAATTTATTTATCGCCTCTGCAACGCCTATCAGCCTCCCTTTGCTCCTCATTGGAACGGCTAATATAGATGTTGTAATAAATTGAGATTTTTCATCAACCTTTTTATAAAACCTGCCGTCTGACTGAACATCCTGTACAAGCAGCACCTCCCCTTTTTCAGCAACCCATCCTGCAATACCCTCCCCCATTTTAAGCCTGAACTCCTTTACAACATCACCCTTCTCGCCAAGTGCCACCTCAAAAACCAATTCATTAGCTGCCTCATCAAGCAAAAGCAAGGAGCAGACCTCAACCTCAAGGATCTTACTCGTCATCTTCATAACGCTGTTTAAGACCTCTTTTAAATCCAATGTTGAATTTACAACCTTGCTGATGTCCGAGAGAGATGAGAGCTCCATTGCATTCTGGCCTATATCCTTAAATAAACGTGCATTCTCTATGGCAGAGGCGGTCTGTTTTGAAACAATATTCAATACCTCTATCTCCTCTTCATCAAAAAAGTCCGCGCGCCTGCTCCCAGCATTTATCGTTCCTAATAAGATATCTTTGCTTACAATAGGAACAATGGCCTGGGCTTCTGAATCCGGCAGAAAGAACGGAAACTTTTGTTTATCAATATCAATCTCACGGCCTTTCAGAACAACAGTCTCTAATCCTTTTATTACATTTAAGTTTAAATCTTCGCCAATGTCAGAGACGGGAATAGTAAAACCACTCATGCCGTTTATATCCTTTACACCCCAAACCTGTTTCAAAACGAGGGTTTTTTTTGCATCATCAAACTGAAAGATGCTGCTGGAATTCAACTCTTCCATCTTAGAAAGGTTTTCAACAACTATTTCAAAAATCTTGTTCGTATTAATAGTAGAACTTAAGCTCTGGACAAGATTTAAAAGAAATCCGGTTCTCTTTAAGTTCTCGCGCTGAACAGTGGCATCCTCTGCCAGAAAACTGGAAACCAGGGCAATAATAAAGAAAAATGGAAATCTCACCAAAAAGGCGGGCTGGAGGATGTCTATCTTTGTTGTCTTAAGAATAATCATGATATAAAATATACTTGCAATGAATGCAACAAGAACGCTTCCCTTGATATTCCTTCCAAGTGCAGCAATGATTATTGAAAGAAAATATATATAATAAAGCTCTATATCACCTGTAAGATATATGCCAATAGAGATGATCACTGTATCAGCAAGTATGATAATGAAATCAATATAGCGTCTTGTAAAATATTCCTTTGGTACAAAAGCAAGCGCAATATTACTTATAATAAATAATAGGATATATAATATCTTGCCCCCAACAAAATAAAACTCCTTGCTGCCGCTAAGGAGCATTGTAAAAAGGACCATTATCAAAAGCCATCTTAAGAGTATTATAATATTCTTCTTGCTTCTGTTTAAATATCTCATCTCTATCCCTAAAAAATCTTTTTAAACAATTCCACTACATCAGGGTGAAATTTCCTGCC
>JAHFEP010000175.1 GCA_023248415.1 Nitrospirota bacterium | reverse complement strand
AGACAGACAGACAGACAGACAGACAGACAGAATTATACTTTAACAATTTTTTTCTATATTTTCATCAGAGGGGTAGGCCATGAGGTCTCCCCTTTTTTATTTTTAAGACCCTGGTTTTATGCCCATTAGCAGGCAGCCGGGGTCTTTTTGTTTTTATGACCCTGTTTTCTCCCCCTTTTTTAAAGGGGGACATAGGGGGATTAGGAGATGTAATCTCCCCTATCCCCTCTTTAGGAAAGAGGGGGAACAAAGAAAGAAAAAAGGAGGAAGTTATGAAACAGAAAAGACAGAAAAAATGGTATATGTTATCGCTTCTCCTTCTTCTCACCATTGCCGTAACCGCTTCATGCGGGGGTGGTGGCGGAGGAGGCGGCGGAGACGGCGCTGCATCGTCTGGCGGTAGCGGCGGAAGCACAACAGGCGTTTGGGATAATCCGAGCTCAACATGGGACAATGCAACATGGGGACCGTAAGTAAAACAGTGTCAAAGTAACAGAGTGTCAGAGTATCAAAGCATCAAATTCCCCCTTTACTAAAGGGGGATACAGGGGGATTAGAAAGATATAATCTCCCCTAACCCCTCTTTATGAAAGAGGGGAATCAAACAAAAGGAGGAAGCAAAAAATGAGCTACTTTAGCAAAAAAAGATTTACCACGAGGCAGGTGATTGGCCTCTTAACAGTTGTATTTTTAGGGATAGCAGCAATTACCTATGCAGTATCATTTACGGACTTTCAAAATGGTTCAACAATTTCGTCATCAGAGATGAACACAAAGCTCAATGCCTTAAAGGATGCTGTTAATAAGACAAGCTTCACCTGCACTGGCAACAGCGCAAGTGACATCATGGTAAAGGTTGGGCCATTGTGTGTGGACAAATATGAGGCAAGCATCTATCAGAATGCCGACGGCACAGGTACCGCCTATGGCGTGTTCACTGGCCAGACCGCTTATCCAGTAGGTTTTCCTGCCAATGGCAACTGGACAACACCTCTTTATGCAGTATCTAAAACTGGGGTATTGCCATCAACAAGTGTAACATGGTTTCAGGCACAGCAGGCATGTGCATTATCAGGAAAGAGGCTTTTAACCAATGCAGAATGGCAGATGGCAGCATCTGGAACGCCAGACAGCACTGCATGTAATGTAAGCAGCGCTGCTGCAGCAAATACCGGCGCTAATGCTTCCTGTGTTTCCAACTGGCAAGTTAACGATATGGTAGGCAATGTCTGGGAATGGGTGGCCGACTGGATGCAGGGGAACACAAATCCCTGGGCGCCTTCCACAGGAACGACCAATGCCACATATGGCAGCGACTGGATGTATGGGACTAATCCTGCTACAGGTCAAGGCGGCGGCCTGAACTTTCCCGCGGCCCTGTTCCGCGGCGGCAGTTGGGCCGATGGCACGTCTGCCGGTGTCTTTGCGCTGATTGCCGTCACTGCGCCGTCTTCCTCGTACGACTTCATCGGGTTTCGCTGCGCCCGGTAGTTTTGCCCTTGACACTCACTATCGCTGGTGATACAAAATTATTCTATGCCATACTATGTTTATATACTTCGTTGCAAGGATGGGCATTTTTACTATGGATACACCAGCGACCTCAACCGCCGTTTAGAGCAGCATTGTCAAGGAGAAGTTCGCTTTACTAAGCCACGGCTCCCTGTAGAATTGGTACAAAGGAGAAGCTTCTCCCTTTTGTGTGAAGGAGTGTCAAGGGTTGAGTTTTGGGGTTTGGCTCGCCTTGCCCGTCCGCCGAAGGCGGCTGGGCAAGGCGGGATTTTTGTGAGGGCAATTTACAGAGGCTGACATGAAACTTAGATATACCACAATTGATTTTTGATGTCTTTTGCTGAGCGACTTTCAAGGAAGTTGGCAATACGACGGGCAAGCTCATAAACATTTCGTCTGGTTGCTATAATAATACCAAAATGCCCTTTGCCTTCCTTGACGAGTTCGTTAAACAACTGTTCAAAGTGTATGCGATTATGTGTAAGGAATGCGCATTTAAGTTTTATGGCATGTTCCAGTTGTTCTCTATCTCCTTTTCCAATCATCGCTTGCTCTTGGGTGGTGATTACGGTAAGACCTTTGGCACGGAGTAATGGTTTGAGGAGGACATCAATATTCTCATCTGTGTAAAGGAAAATCATCGTATGGAGGCATGGATGAGGTTTTCAGGAATCTTATTCTGTTCCATGTATGTATTAATTTCATCCTGGTTATCGCTGTAATAGCTCAATGCATCAAAGACCTGCGCCAATGTAAGGTGTGGAAAATGAATAACTATCTCTTCGGGAGAGAGACCCAAACGCCAGTTTTCAACAATATCACGGACAGA
This sequence comes from Nitrospirota bacterium, assembly GCA_023248415.1. Lineage (GTDB taxonomy): Bacteria > Nitrospirota > CAKKRA01 > 9FT-COMBO-42-15 > 9FT-COMBO-42-15 > 9FT-COMBO-42-15. The sequence goes on along the minus strand of JAHFEP010000175.1, from coordinate 3,894 downwards.
TGTTCTGGTTCCTTTAATAATCGGTTCGCCGCCGAGTATGTCGTCATTTTGAACTATGTAATAATGCCTTGTAACAGTTTCCATAACTTAAATATTACCTAAAAGATTACATTGTGTCAACTGATAAATGACTTTGGACATTTCATTAGAAATCAGTTTGCGATGTTATTAGTGCAACCAATTAGACATTAGGATTTTTTTAAAATGTGAAAATAAAAATACTTTGTCAACAGGCTCTAAAGGCTGCGGCTACTTCTTTCTGAAGCCTTTTATTTTTCTTGCAAGGTCTCTGCTAAAGTGTCCTCTTAAAGGTGATTATTGCAGTTGTCGTCATTAAAGAAGTAAAGATAAGGAGAAAAGCTATATCCCCTAAAATTGTCTGAATGTTAGCGCCTTTAAAAAGGATGGCCTTCAATGCATCAACAGCATACGCTTCTGGATTGACCTTTGCAAATGCCTTCAGCCAGTCAGGAAAGCTTGCTATGGGATAGACAGCGCCGCTTGGAAAGAAGAGCATAACATTAAGAAATCCGCTCAATATTCCAACAATCCTTGGATGGTTTACCCTCCCGAGGATCACAAACATCAGGCTTAGGAGTGAAAGGGTTGTAAGTGCTACCACTAAAAATATAGCAGCACACTGTTCAAAGCCTTTTGAAAGAGGGATACCGGTTATTAACATGCTCACGGCAAGCACCAAAGCAGCAATAATAGTTGTTATAGAAAGGCCGCTTATTATAAGCCCTGCCACTATATGTGATTTTGATAAAGGCGTAAGCAGATAGCTCTCATCTATGCCAAGGAATCTATCCATGACAAGATTAAAGACCCCTGTTGTCAGGGTTCCGAGGAATATTGCCATTATTACAACACCTGGTACAAGCGATTGATAGTAGTCAACCTTTGCGTAAAGGTCAATACCTCTTAAATATATCTCATCCTGTTTTTCACGGATTGATACATATCCTTGCCCAATGAATCTTATTGCCCCTTGAACAGAATTTCTTATGGCCTCTGAAGAGATGCCGTCAGTATTGTCAACAAAAAGGCCTATCTCCGGGACCTTCTTTATGGCTACCCTCTTGCTGAAATCATGCGGTATAATAATGGCAGCCTTGTATAAGCCGTCTCTTACACCATCCAAAGCGAGCTTTTGGTCTTTGATGTATATAATAGAAAAGATTTTCTGGCCCGATTCAATTGCCCTTAGATTTTCTATTACACGTCTTGAATAGGGGCCTGAATCATGGTCTACAACAGCTATGGGAAGGTCTTTTAATTTACCCTGAAATGAATTCCCAAGGATTACAAGATAGAGGATTGGCATGAGGACGCTCATTGCTGCTACAACAGGGTTTCTCTGGAATTTTCTCAGATCCCTTTCAATTACAGCGAGCAGCCTGCCCATATCTCAAAGTCTCCTTTTCATCTTCCCCATTTTGATGGGACACCAGCGCCTGTTAAGAAACTTACCTTCTTTGCCTCTTCCTCCCGTATAGTCTTTCCAGTGTAATGTATAAAGACATCCTCAAGTGATTGCTCATGAATAGTTGCAGAAGCAACATTTCCGCCTGCTGTTCTTACTGCATCTATCAGGGCTGGTAAGTTATGCGCGCCGCTGTCAACATAAATCCTTATGCTGTTGTCATCGGTCTTAATCTTATGCACAAAGGGTAATTTCTCTATCGTATTAATAATACTCTTTGATAGATTGACGATGGTAAGGGTAATAATATCATTCCCTAAAATCTGGGATTTAAGCTCATCAGGGCTCCCAATCGCTATTATCTTGCCCAAATCAATAATAGCAACCATATTGCAAAGCGCCTCTGCCTCCTCCATATAATGTGTTGTAAGAAATATGGTTATTGAATCCCCCTCCATCAGCTTTCTCAGAAAGTCCCAGACAACATGCCTGCTCTGAGGGTCAAGGCCTATTGTAGGCTCATCCAAAAAGAGTATCCTTGGTCTATGCACCAGAACCCTTGCTATCTCAAGCCGCCTCCTCATCCCTCCGGAATATGTTGCAACAAGGTCATTTGCCCTGTTTGTAAGCCCCACCATCTCAAGAAGATAAATAATCCGCTCTTCCCTTTCCTTTGCAGGGATTCCATAGAACCGTCCATAAATATCCATATTCTCATAACCAGTTAGGTCAAGGTCGCTTGTCATTGCCTGTGGCACAACACCGATTTCCCTTCTTACTGCATCAGCCTTTTTTACTACATCACAACATGCTACTATAGCGCTGCCGCTTGTAGGTTTAAGCAAGGTTGTGAGCATCCTGATAAGTGTGGTCTTGCCTGCGCCATTCGGGCCAAGAAAGCCAAAAAACTCACCCTCAGACACATTAAAGCTTACGCTGTCTACTGCAGTAACATGGCCAAACTTTTTGGTAATATTATTTACTTCTATGGCATTTGCCTTTTGCATATTATTTATCTCTTTTTTGGTATATCAACATTCACTGTCATACCAGGCTTTAGCATACCTGCATTATCCTCCAATTTGAGCTTCACCCTGAATGTTTTTATATCTTGCCTTCCGCGGGTGACATCCCTCTGGGTAGCAAACTCTGCATATCTGCCTATCTCTGAAATCTTTCCTTTAAAGGTTCTATCCTTTAGCCCTTCTGCTTTTATAATTGCCTCTGTTCCGAGTTCAACAAGCCCTATCAGTGTCTCCTCCAAGTCTGTCTTTACCCATAGATTACTCAAATCCACAATTGTAAGGATTGTAATTCCGGGAGAGACAAACTCTCCCTTCTCTGCTGCTTTGAATACAACTGTGCCAGAGACAGGCGCCTTTATTATTGTGTCATTCAACCTTGCCATTTGATATGAAAGACCAGCTTCTGCCTCCTTGAACCTTGCCTTTGAAGAGGATAGCTGGTTAATAGAGGTATTAAGCTGGGCTATGGCTGCATCCTTTTTTGAAATTGATGCCATGAGTTTTGCCCTTGATGCCTCAAGGATAGATACAGCAGTATCATAGTTTGTTGTCTTTAAATCAAGGTCTTCCTTTGATATGAAGCCATCCTTATAAAGGGCAGTTGCCCTTTCTATTTGCCTTTTTGCCTCCTCCATCTGCGCCTTTGCCCTTTCCATCTCTGCCTCTGCATTCTTCACCTCAGCCTTAGCGCTTTCAATATTTGCCTTTGAGTTTTCTATTGCCGATTCCGAAACATTTACCTCTGCCCTTGCCCTTTCAATTCCTGCCTTTGCCTGTTTAACTGATGCTGTGATGTCATCGCTTTCAAGCCTGATGACCACATTGCCTTCTTTAACAATATCTCCTTCTTTACAGCATAATTCAGAAATTTTCCCTGCTGCCTTTGCAGAAAGATTGACCTCTGTGCCTTCAATAATCCCTGTTGTATGGAGAAGGTTATCTTTTTCTCCCTTTTTAAAGAAGATGAAGATAAGGATTATTCCTATCAGGACAATAACAGCCAAAGGGATTATTATCAGTTTTTTCATTGTTTCCCTCAAAAATAGAAGCCAAGAAAATGAGTCTAAATTAAACCACACTTGTTAAAACCTTTCAAGGAAATAATGTGCTCTGAGAAACAATCCACTTTATTTTTTCCTTGCTTTTTTAATCTTGTCATGTTATAAAATAACAAGTAACACTTACTAAAAAAGTGGGCTTTTTAAGCCCATTTTTTTTTGGATAATTTTTATGGATGCCGTAGAAAAAAAAGACAGCGCTGAGGCTATAAAAGATGTAGTTATTCCAATCCTGTCTTCTTTTGAAATTGACTTGGTAGATTTGGAATATAAAAGAAGCGGGCCGAATTGGTTTCTCAGGGTCTTTATTGACAAGAAGGGCGGTGTCTCCCTTGATGACTGTGAAAAGGCAAGCAAGCATATCAGTCAGGTATTGGATGTTGAG
>JAHFEP010000174.1 GCA_023248415.1 Nitrospirota bacterium | reverse complement strand
GATAGGCATTATACCCTGAAATGCGCCGCTTGTTACTGTGCTGTATAATGTTGTCTTTGCAGCACGGAGGCCTGATTCAATCATGTTTAGTCCCCATGATGCGAGCGAGGGAAACAGACCAATAGCAACAGCAAGGGCGTGATGCTTTGGCGTCTCCTGAAATGCCTGCGCTGCAATAATTATCCCTATCCACAGTAAAATTCCAATGCCTGCCTCCATAGGTATAAGCCTTAGCACAGCATCCATTGTCCCTGTAAAGCATATTAGCGCTATAAAAATACCATTTAATATTGAATAACCTGTTTTTGCTCCCATTGCCTTCCATCCGGGATGGCCAATATAAATGGTAGTTGGAAAACAGCTTCCAAAGAATGAGGCAAGTATGCTTCCAATCCCATTTGCAAGTAATGACGGCTTGGTTTCATATCTGTCTCCTGCTGCCTCTGCACTCTCAAGATTTTGCAAAGAGCCGACTACATTAAAAAGCCCCATTGGAATGATTACGGCCATATATCGCCATACATATTCACTGCTAATCAGACTGAATGCCTCTCCTATAACAGGTATTGGCGGGTGCATGGAAATGCCTATCCCTTTACTCCAGTCAGGGTTAAAATAGCCGCTCATGCCTGAAAGATTCAGCGTCCATGCTATTGCTGTGCCTATCCCAATAGCAAAAAGGCCGCCCGGTATGCCGCCGGGCAGTCGCACATGGGACATATAATAAAACAGGATGATAGCAGCAGGGATAAGCGCAAGCCCGGGCTTTGCGAATATCTGGAAAGTAAACTCCATAGAGATAAAGGTTATGGCAATTCCTGCAAGTGTAGAAAGAAGCGCAGCACGAGGGGTTATCCTCCTGAGCCAGTCGCCGACAAATGCGCCTGCTGTCTCTATTACGCCGCTGAAGAAACAGGCTGCAAGACCAACCTTCCATGCAAGGTCAGGGTTTTTTGTTTCATGATAGACAGGCGCCATTACAAAAAAGATGTATGCAAAGAGGCTTACTGTGTTTATGCCGTAAGGAAGCGCAGTTACATCATCCCTTCCTGTGCGCATGGCAAGCTGCCTTGCCTGTATGGAGTAGAAGATATTTCCTGCAATAATAGAGATTGCTGCGCCGGGGAGGATGTAGCCAAACACAATCTCATTAGGTATGCCTGCAACCCTGTTTGTTAAGGCAACAATCAGCATCAACTGTATCAGGTTGTCTATTGCCAACCCAAAAAAGCCATCAAGGTCTTTTCTTACAAACCAGGGATAGGAGATTTTTTTAATCATAGACTATAGCCACCTGTTTTAGACATATAATCAGCAGGGATTTTATAGCACAATCTTATTTATCTTTCCAGAAAAAAACAAATCTTATCCTGTTAGATGCTTACTTATTAAAAACCGCGATAAAGCTTGTCAATTATTTTTATTTTTGGTATAAAAGACAGAAAACTATCTAATAATCTGTTAGCTCGTATGTCTCACGTGAAGGGATATATATGATTACCAGACGCCGCTTGATCAAAACGTTCTGTGTGCTTCCTTTTGTTGCCTGCCTACCAAGGGTTGGAAGCGCTCAAAATATTGTCGATTTTTCAACACTGAAAGCGGGATATGCGCAGCGTCTCAAAAAGATTCTGGCCGCCGGCAAGTTACCATATATTGATATTGAAAGTTCATGCAATTCCACCAAGCTGGACATTGATTCTATTGCGAAGAGCATAGATCGCCTTAACATCGGACTAATGGCGCTTTCTGCAGATATCGGCAATGGCCAGTTAAAAAAAGGCATCCGTTTTGACAATCTATCGGAAAGATTGCTCGCCAGTTATCCAGACCGTTTCATTCCCGTGGGAAATGGCGGGCAACCCCCAGCCCTGACCGAGGCTCCTGACGAATTCCTCAACGCTCAACAAGTTGCTGCACAGAAAAAACAGGTGATGCTCCTGGGCGAATACGAATTCCGACATTACCCTTCACCCAGACAAGTAAAACGAGGGGAGATGGATCGTGACATCCATATTCCAATAGATGGCCCTATAGGGCATCGCGTTTTCCGCCTGAGCGAAGAAACCAGCATACCGTTCCAGATTCATTATGAGATAGAGGATCAATTACTGCCGCCTCTTGAAAAAATGCTTGAACAGTATCCGAAGGCCAAGGTGATATGGTGCCACTTGGCTCAAATACGCTACATTGAACGCGCGTCCCGCTATACTACCGGATACGTCAATGATTTAATTAAACGTTTTCCAAATTTGTATTTTGATACTGCATTTGGCGACTCAGATTCAATATACCCTCTGAACAACCAGCGGCATGCACGCGTGTGGAACAGTGATGGCAGCCTTAAGACCGAATGGCGAGACCTTATTGCTGCTTATCCAAAGCGATTCTTATCGGCCTTAGATCTGGGCGGAGATCGCATGGACAGGATTGAGGAATATAATCATAAACACAGGGAATTCTTAAAGCGCCTCCCGGCTGAAGCACAACATCAAGTGGCATATAAAAGCGCTTGGTTACTATTATTCGGCGAAGAATTTGGCGGTTAACAACTTTTTAAGTCAGGAAGGACACAAGTAACCATGCTTAATAAGATAGATTCCTTTTTTTCTAAATATCTCTCTAAAAAAAGCAGTGAAGCTCAAATGCCTCATGCTATTGAGGTGGCGACGTGCGCAGTCTTGCTGGAGATTGCAAGGATTGATGAGGAGTTTACTAATGAGGAGCAGCAGATTATAAATAGCATATTAAAGAAGAAATTTTCATTAACAGATAAGGAAGTAGAAAACCTCGTTAAGCTTACCAGTGAAGAATTAAAACAAAGCAGCGACCTGTGGCGGTTCACCGATACTATTAATAAAAATTTTACCAAGGAGCAAAAAGTCCAGCTCATAGAACATATATGGCAGATAATTTATTCAGACAAACATTTGAAAGGGCATGAAGACTATCTTGTTCACAAGCTTCAAAGGCTCATCTGGCTTGACCACAAAGACCTGATTGATGCAAAGACAAAGGTTAAAAAGGAGCTCATTAAGAGTTAAACTGCTGCACGCCAAATAGTGCAAAGGTAGAATTTGCGGTCAGATAAACCTTCCTGCTTCAAGATATTCTATGGCAAGATTGATGTCCCCCCTCTTTCCGATAAAAAGCATAACATCCCCTTGTTTAATAATAAAATCAGATGGAGGATTATGATTAACCTTCTCTTTTCGCTGGACTGCGATGATTGTTGCCCCTGTCTTTGCCCTGAGATTAAGCTCCTTGATAGCATAGCCTTCAATTGGTGAGCCCTCTTTTATCAGATATGTATCTGTCTCAATATCCTTTAAAAACTCATGCCTCTCTGCAAGGTGTTTTTTGGGAAGCTCTACAGTCCTTAAGACGCTGTAACTGTCCTTTCTGATATTATCTATATGCCCTGTTATTACATTCCTCGGCGTATGATAGTGATGAAGCGTCCTTGAGAATATCTCAATAGATGTCTCAAACTCCTCTGGTATAACCTCATTGGCTCCAAGCCTCACAAGGTCATCAACCTCTGCAATATACTTTGTCCTTACAATAATATGCAATTCGGAATTTTCATGCCGCGCAATCTGAACAATCCTCCGCGTCCCTGCTGCATCTGATATGGCGATAACAAGCACCTTTGCATGGTGAATACCCATCTTATGCAGTATCTCAGAGCTTGTCCCATCGCCGTAATATATTGGCTCCCCTTTTTTCTTCATCCTTTTGACTGTAACAGCATTCATCTCTAAAATAACATAGGGTATGCCTGATTCCTTTAACACCCTTGCAAGGTTGCTTCCATTAACGCCAAATCCTATTATGATTACATGGCCTGTTCTCTTTAAATGAAATGCCTCTCCCTCTCTTCTGCTTCTTATCTGCTCCAGCCTCTTTAATGGCGTTCTTGCAACAAGCCAGGCAGATACAGAAGGTGAAAGATTAAGAATAAAAGGCGTGAGTATCATTGTTAATACAGATGCAGAAAGAAACATCTGATATGCATATTCTGTTAATAATCCAGCCCCCTTTCCTGCAACTGCAAGGACAAAAGAAAACTCGCCTATCTGAAAAAGATATATGCCTGTGTTTATTGATACCCTCATTGGCTGGCCAAGAGCTGCGGCTGATACCATGCCTGTAGCAGCCTTTAAAAATAATATTATACAGACTATGCTGACCACTGTAGATAGATTTGCCCTGAAAAAATCCACATTCATCAGCATACCAACTGAGATAAAAAAGAGTCCTGAGAAGCTCTCTTTAAAAGGCAGTATATCTGATTTTGCCTGCGAGGCATATTCTGACTCTGATATTATAATCCCTGCAAGGAATGCACCCAATGCAAGGGAGAGTCCGAATTTGGATGTAAGGAGCGCAGTGCCTATGCACAATAATATTATGGTAATAACAAAGAGCTCGCGGCTCCTTGAACTTACAACCTGATGAAGAATATGGGGCACAATCCATCTTGCAGCAAAAAGCACGAGGCTTATAACAACGGATGCCTTTAGCATAATAACAGCGATGTCGCTGATACTTCCGCCATTGCCTGCAAGAATGGGTATCAGCAGCATAAAGGGCACCACGCAGAGGTCCTGAAATATCAGCATTCCAACAGACATGCGGCCGCAGGGCGTGCTTATCTCTGCCCTGTCCTGAAGAAGTTTCAGCACAATTGCAGTGCTGCTTAATGAAACAAGAAAACCATAAAAGATGGCAACATTAGTGTCCTGTTTAAGAAATATATAACTCAGGCCTGCTACAGTAGCAATCGTTGAAGAGACCTGAAGAAAACCGCCGCCAAATACAGCAGTGCGTGACATTAGAAGGCTGCTCAATGAGAACTCAAGCCCGATGGTAAACATAAGCAGTATGACACCTATCTCTGCAAGAAGCTCAACATCCTTTACATTTCTGATTAATTCAAGGCCGTGAGGGCCTAATATCAGACCAGCTATAAGAAAGCCGACAATAGACGGGATATTCAGCCTTCCAAGGATGAACACCACAACGGCTGATACACCAAAGATAATAGCAAGGGATTTTAAGAACTCAAGCTCCATTAATTATTCCTTATGCCCCTTTTCCTCCCTTACATAAACAACCCTGTGCGGAAAAGGCATTTCTATACCCTCTTTTTTAAACCTCTTGAATATCCTCTTTCTCAATTCATGCTGGACAGATGCATAATCTGCATATTCACGGATATGGCAGGCCAGTGTAAAATCCAGCGAGCCTTCACAAAAGCCGGGGATGAATCTTACAACTGGTTCTGGATCACCAAGCAGTCCTGCAACTTCTCCAATAGCGCCTTTAGCCTCCTCAACAACTACACTTTCAATCACATCAGGGTCGGCAGAATAACTTACGCTAATAGAAATTGACAGAGCCATCTTCTTTTCAGGAAGATTATAGTTTGTAACAACACTCTGCGAGAGCTTATTGTTCGGAATTATCACCATGTTATTTTGCAGCATCCTTACTCTTGTTGTCCTCCATGTAATATCCGCTACATAGCCCTCCTGACCTGTCTCAAGCTTAATAAAGTCACCAACCTTAATGGACTTTTCAACAAGTATGTGTATGCCTGCAAAGAGATTTGCAAGCGTATCCTGAAGCGCCAAAGCAACTGCAAGGCCTCCAACGCCGAGTGCAGTAATAAGAGGTGTTATAGAAATGCCGATATCAGTCAGTATTATCAGAAGCCCAATTATAATGATTGTGCCTTTTAAAATCCCGTATGCAAGGCCTGTTGTTGGTATTGGAAGCCCTGATTCCTGAACATAGTTCTTAAATATCTTTCCTAAAAGATTTGCTGCAGCAATAGTAATTGAGAGTATTACAATTACATGAAGCGATTTGCTTAAATAGAAGAGATGTCTCTCTGGAAGCTCTAATATTGCAATGCCGCTGTAGAGGCCGATTGCAATGCACCAGTACACGGATGGTATTTTTAATGACTTGATTATTATGTCATCAATCTTTGTCTCTGTCCTCTTTGCCCATCTATTAAAAAATCTGAAGGCAATGCCTCTTATTATAAGTAGGATAATTGTAACAACAATGGCAATAATTAATGGCATGAGCATCAGCTTCAGATTAATATTCATCTAACCCCTCCTGTTCTTAATTGCGGATCCATTGCCTCTTTCAGTTCATCTCCAAGAATATTAAATGACAGCACAGTAATAAATATCATTATAGCAGGAAAAATCAAGAGGTGGGGATAAAACC
>JAHFEP010000344.1 GCA_023248415.1 Nitrospirota bacterium | reverse complement strand
GCCTGTAACAGTTAATGTCCTGTTATGCGGCGGCATTGGTTGGATACCGTGGCCTTTGCGGCTGCCAATAACATAAGCTGAAGTCAGTGCAGCAACGCCTGAACTTATATGAACAACTGTACCGCCTGCAAAATCAAGGGCGCCAAGCACACTGCCAATCCATCCGCCGCCCCAGACCCAGTGTGCAAGGGGTGAATATACAAAGGTTACCCATAGAATAGTAAACATCAGGAAGGCAGAAAATTTTATCCTCTCTGCAAAGGCTCCGGCAATTAAAGCAGGTGTAATCACAGCAAACATGCCTTGAAATATCATAAAACCAAGATGAGGAATTGTAGAAGCATAACGTCCTGGCTCCTGTCCCACACCTGTCAATCCAAACCACTCTAAGCTGCCAATAATACCGCCCTTATCAGGACCAAAGGCAATTGTATATCCCCACAGAACCCAGATGATGCTAACCAAACAGAGGAGAATAAAACTGTGCATCATTGTACCGAGAACATTCTTTCTCCTTGCCATACCGCCATAAAAAAGGGCGAGACCAACAGTCATTAGCATTACAAGACCAGTTGAAAAAAGCATCCATGCTGTATCACCTGTATCTATCTTCATCTGACAGCCTCTGTTAATAGTCTTGCCTTTTTAGGCGCATTCTTCTTGAATCCTGTTTTGTTGTCCTTTGATAAATATCTCTCAGAAACAATCTTGTCTATCCGTGCAATATCCAATTCTGGCAATACTCCACCTGCTTTTAATATTGCATCCCTTGCCAGCATCTCTGCCTGCCGCCCTTGATCAAGGGCATCTCCTAACACACGAAGGGCTTCGGGTGGATTATGAAATCCCATGCTATTTTCAGCGCCAATCCATGTATTGCGATAGTAGGCCTCTTCATAAAGCTCTTTTGCCTTTTTAAGATGTGCCTTGTCAGCTTTTGGATTCTTTTCTGCTGCCTCTATCATCAGCGCTGCGCTTGCAAGCGCATAACCTGCCTTTGTAAACATATGATTCACCCTGTCCTGAATATTAAACACCTGCTCTTTCAACCATTCTGAACTCTGATTATGGCACTGCATGCATGCCTTCATGTTCTTTTTAAGAGGAGACTCCCATCTGTGAGAGGACATCTTCTCGCTGCCGACACGCTCATAAGGCATATGGCAGTCTGCACAGGCAACACCTGCTGCCCAATGAACACTGCCTGGAGAAGAGAATAATTCAAATTCAGGGTGTCTGATATGCCCCATCTTCTGGTCAGTAAGCTTGTGCTTCCACTCCCTTAGATTCTCATCTTTTATCTGTTTTATTACACCCTCTATGCTGATATTCCCCCATTTGCCGTTTGCCCATGGAAATTTGACATAAACTGATTTTCCCTCCTTGTCCTTTGGAATAGAATATGTTACATGGCACTGGGCGCAGACAAGGCTTCGCTTCTCCTGCCGAGTCAATTTATCAGGGTCTTTGCCAATCGCCTTCAATGCCTCTATCAGCGTCCATCTGCTTATTCTTAAATCCATTGTCTTTGGGTCGTGGCAGTCAACACAACTTAGACCCAGTTTCCTGTGTTCTTCTGGGATCATGGCTATTACCTCATCATAGGGCTTTCTAAAATAGTCCACACCCATCTTCTCTCTTAACATTGGTACATAGGGACTTTTACATGTAAGACATACTCCGCCAGCCTTTCTACGGGCAGCATCAATCAGAAGCTGGTCTTTGAGCATATCAGTATGGCCGTTCGGTTCATTATATTCAACACCCATACCCCATCCATCAAAAAGAAGAAATTGAAAAGGCCAAGGACTCAATCTGTCTTCATTATCATTTCTATATCTGCTGTAGCCTTTGGTCCTTTCACTATTTTTCAGGTAACTATCATAATGATTGGGATATTTCTTGCCCCACACAGAAGGGTCTTTTTCACCTTCTGGTATGATTATTGATGCATCTCCGCTCTCTGCCCTTTGCGTGCAGGCAGAGATAAAAAGACCTGAAATTAAAAAAGTTAACACAAATAAACCATAAAATCTTTTAAACATAATCACCTTCCTCCATAATCTGTGCGGTCTGCTTTTTATTAATAACCATGCGGCAATCCTCTATGACACTCCCAGCACTTTCTGTCGCCTTTGTTTATTTTTGATACTAACTGATTGTGGCATCTGATACAGTTCTGCATCACTGTCTCAGAGCCATGCCTCTTGATTCTAATAGGGTCAG
>JAHFEP010000173.1 GCA_023248415.1 Nitrospirota bacterium | reverse complement strand
TGCGTGAGTCTCCTGCCACCTTGTCAGGCTTTGCTGCAGGTTTTTTACTTGTTTTTTCATCTAATTTTCCTTTTTGATTATTATTAAAGTTTACCATATAATCCCTATAAAATGCAACCGCTACCAGCGCTGCTTATTACAATGTGCCTGTGCTTTTTTCTCTCTCGCAAGACAGAACAAAAACGCCTGTCCCCTCTTTCATATTTCCCTTGAAGCAAGCCTTGTCGCCTTGTCAAAGGTGTAGACCAGACCCTCTTACTCCTCCTCCTGAATAGGCATATACAATTATTATTATCCTGCCTAAAAGGTCTGCTCCAATGGTTGCAAAACGGCGCTCCTCATGTTGTTTATTTTCTATGGTTATTGCCAGTGGGTCATCAAGAGCTGTCGCAGAATGTTAAAATTCTATTTTGTGCTTTTTAATGTTTTCTGCTGCTTTATTGGCATCCCATACAATCTTCATAGGATATTATATGTATATTATATGTATATATCAACATTTTTTGAAATTTTTGCTAAGGATATTATTTTCTCCAAATAATTTTAAAAATCACAATCTCATGTCTGTCATTCATCAAGATTTATTATAACTTATTAGTAAAAAACCTAGAATCCTCAAGCCACCTTAGGCTAATATCTATTTAATATCTGCTGCCGTTTTTGCTCATACTCTGCATCAGTAATTAGACCCTCTTCACGGGCACGTTTTAGTTGCATCAACTGTTCGGATAGCTCCGTGCTAGTCGATGGCTTAGATGGTGAAGTGCTAACTGCATTTGGGGAAATGACTGACTTTGCTGGTGGTTTTAGTAAAACGCTATCTATCTGTTTAAGCGCCAGCATAATGCGATAGCTCTGTTGAAAGCGGGACAGGGATTGTAAATCCCGTCGTCCGTAGATATAGTCCGTGAGCGCTGCGATAGCTGAAATGCGGGCTTGGTCTTGAGGATGTGTGCTGAAAAAGCTGTCGAGCTTTTGCTGCTTGAGTGCCAAGTTGTATTCCTGGACAAGTTGATTGTACTGAAGTCCTTTGTTCTCCGCATCTCTGCAGATGGCGTTGACCTTGTTAGCATTCCCTTGGGTCTGGTTCAGCAAAGATGAGTTATACCATTTATGCCATTGTTGACAGTTGGCCTGCGCCTGTTGAACATCCTGCTGCATCTGTACCAACCGTTGCTGGGTTTCCTGCAATGTCTTCTCATCACGACGCTTACCACGGCTGAAGAAATCGGACCCGCGCAAGGGATCCATGCCGATGCGCCGGACAATAGCCACGGCAATGGCATCAGCCTCTTCTTCATCTACACGGTTATAAGAAGACTTGATGAACTTAGAGAAACCCGTATAATCCTCAGCATTTTTTGAAAACAGAGCAATGAGTTCGGCAATCCCGGCTATAGTAGATGTTATGTCTTCTTTTGCTCGCAATCCATGTTTCAGTAGTGAGTGGCCAAGTTCGTGAGACAATACAAAGGCCAGTTCATCATCACTTGCAGTCTCTTTTATAAGGCCAGTAAAGACATAGATATATTTACCGCCAGTGACAAAGGCATTCATAATTTGAGGATCGGTATCCAGAACTCGCACGACCCAATGTTGGGAGTCTTCGCCCATAGCCTCCAGTAGTTTCCTTACCAGTGCATTAGCCCGAACAGAGCGCTCGTCCGTTACCAGATAGACTTTACCCCCTTCCAATTGGCCCTCAGCCATCAGTTTGTCATCAAAATCACGTGCTTCTTTAACAGCTTCATGAGGGATCGGAGATTTAAGGGTGGCAACGATAGCCTCAACGCTGTGCTGGTCATTGAACTGCGCCTGAGTGCTGGTTGGAATAATAAGCACCCATATAAAAAAGAATGAAAGTTTCCAACCTAAATGTTGTAGTGTGGCCAACATCATTCAATCCTCCTGTTTGTTCCTCTTACTTTTCCTCACTAATAATTGTATTATCTCCCGTCGTGTTTGGCTTCTTAATCTTTCTTAGTGCGCTTAGCCTACATACATCCTTGTTTTACTGGGAACATCTTTAATTAAAAAATATCAAATACAGAGGAGATTGTCAAACTAATGTATTAAGCAACCACTGAAAAATTTTCTAACTGTAGTATATACTAAATATGAATAATGTAAATTCTTTTTCATAAGATTATAATTTTCGTATGTTTTCTTCAATCTTTAACTGGCAAAGGGCTGTTTGAGCTTTAAGCTTCAATTCAAATACTTTTTCTGCACCCATTTCATATCCTATGGCAACTCCAAGTATTGGACCGAAAATAATCCCAAATTCTAATGCTTTGATTACCGAATAACCAATCACACCACCAATTAAAAGACCTGATAGAAAACCAACTATTACATAAGTCGCTATAATATATTTTGCTTTTTTGTATAAACGATCGGCAAATTCATAGATGAGTTTAGGATCATATTCTACCATTTTTCTACTCCTTTCTTATTAAGCCTATTGGCAGGAATCTTTTACACTGTGTATCTTACCACAATATCTACAATCAATCAAAATGACTGAATATCCAAATGATAATGGCATGGAAAATTTTGATAATATCTCATAAAGTTTTCTTTCAACTTCTCGTCTTCGTGTTTGCACTTTTAAATCTCCCTTGAGAAATGGATTTTGGTCGGCTCTTCGCAATTCAACCGGAGCACCAGCCCCCCTGTCAGTCTCCTCACCTCCAATGACAGAACCCCATGACCATACCCAATGTCCTGCTGGCAAATCATTCGATAATCTGTCTTGAAGAATGTGGAACATCTTTAACGATGTATTAGCCATGTCAAGTGTATTAAACCATGCTCTAATATCACTTCCTGATGCTGGCGGATTGGCAATTATATCCAGCAATACAGCCTTATCAAATCCTGCTTTGAGCAATTCTTCAATCTTAGATTGTATTTTGTTCATTTTTTGTGGAGATGACTTTTGGGATTTAATAGAATCTTCATGACGATATGCACATTTTACCTCAACAGCAATAAGATACTTTGTTGATTGAGACCAATTGATTTCACCAAAATCAGTAAAAACAAGTGGGCCTCCAAGAATATCAACTTCACTGGCTAATAAATCAGTAAAGTGATGCTCTCTTATCTCAAGCAAATACCAAGCCAATGGTGAATTGAACCCAAGTGCTGTAAAGAATGGTTGATAAATAAATGGTAATTCAAAAAGTCTTAGTATGGCTTCATGTTCACGATCAGGAATATCTACGAGATAATTATTTTTTCCAATAGGTATCATCAACTTTATATATCCTTGCCAGATGTTCCTCACACGACTTTAATATGTTTTCTGCATGGTTCAGGTCTTCTTGAGCAACATCAGCATCAATATAACTCTCAAAGTCATAATCTCCTATCTGTCGTTCATTGAACAATTTCTCTATCACCTTTGTAAATGAAATAGGAAACTTTTTCGTTTTAACAAATTCTTTGTTAAAAGCACCTATAGTCTGACCATGCGATGAAAAATGCAATCCCTTTGACAGTAACACCGCAGAGATTGCATGATAAACAGCGTAATAGGTGCGGGAAACAGCGTCATCATATCTTTCATTATCAAAATCTATTTGAGCAGTCTTCAATTTTTCACGGGCCTTTGAAAGCATCAACTTTATAACATCTATGCCGCTTTCTGCTTCCATAGTTCTATACCTTCCTTAGATATATTCAAGCCTATTGGAAATCTTCTTTTCTTTTCCCATTCCTTTTCGTCACAAACGATACATCCAATTAAGGAATAATGTTTATTCATTATTTCAACACAAGCATCAAGCACAATCTCACGAACTTTTTTTTCGCTCCTGTCTACAATCACCAAAAAATCGTAATCAGAGCCCTCTGTAAAATCGCCTCTTGCATGTGAACCGAACAAAATTATCTCTTTTAGATGACTTTTTAACTTGTTCTTGATAATCTTTGTAAAATCATTAGATATCTTGTCTACTTTATTCTTCTCCATGTCTGTTTCCCCTAATCTATATTTAAATAGACGGCCGCTTTTTATGATAATCAGTTGACTGCTCAAAGGCATAAGCTGTTCTTATAATTGTCTCTTCATCAAATGGCTTAGCAATAATCTGCAAACCAATCGGCAGATTGCCTTTTGTAAAACCGCTTGGAATTGAGGCTGCCGGCACACCTGCTAAATTCACTGATATGGTGAAAATATCAGAAAGATACATCTGCAATGGGTCTGCTGTCTTTTCGCCGATTTTAAATGCAGGTGTCGGTGATGTCGGTGTTATTATCACATCCACCTTTTTAAATGCCTCATCAAAGTCCCTTTTTATTAATGTCCTTACCTGCTGTGCCTTTTTATAATATGCATCATAATAACCTGCGGACAGGGCATAGGTGCCAAGCATTATTCTTCTTTTTACTTCACTGCCAAAGCCTTTAGCCCTTGTCTCCATATACATATCTATTAAGTCCTTGCCCTTTGCGCGGAACCCGTATTTTACGCCGTCGTATCTTGCCAAGTTTGAGCTTGCCTCTGATGTGGCAAGGATATAATATGCAGCGATTGCATAACCTGTATGCGGAAGTTTTATTAGTTCACTCTTTGCACCCATACTCTCAAGTAGTTTTACTGCATCCATTACAGATTTCTCTATCTCAGGGTCAATACCTTCAATAAAATATTCATCAGGGATGCCGATTTTAAGCCCTTTAACATCCTTTTTAAGCGCCTTTGTAAAATCAGGCAGAGAGACATCCGCAGATGTAGAATCGCATTTATCATGGCCTGATATTGTATTCATCATTATTGCGCAGTCTGTAACATCTTTGGTAATCGGGCCGATTTGGTCCAATGATGATGCAAAGGCAACAAGGCCGTAGCGTGAGACCCTTCCGTATGTCGGCTTCATGCCAACAACACCGCATAATGCTGCCGGCTGTCTTATTGAGCCGCCTGTATCAGAGCCGAGCGCAGCAATGCACTCATCAGCAGAAACAGCAGCAGCAGAGCCGCCGCTTGAGCCGCCAGGCACCCTTTCTAAATCGTATGGATTCCTTGTTGCGCCAAATGCTGAGTTCTCTGTGGATGAGCCCATTGCAAATTCATCCATATTGGTCTTGCCAGTTAAGACATAGCCATTGTTCTTTAATCTTGTTATAACCGTGGCGTCATAAGGAGGGATAAAATTTTCAAGCATCTTTGAGGCGCATGTTGTTTTAATGCCGTTAATGCAGATATTATCCTTAATAGCAATAGGAATGCCTGTTAATGCCTTAACACTGCCTGCTTTAATCTCTTTATCAGCATTCTCTGCCTGCTTAAGTGCCTCGTCCCTTGTAACAGACAGATATGCCTTTACCTTACCATCTGCGGCTTCAATCCTTTTAAACACATCGCTTGCAATGTCTTTGGCAGTTATCTCTCTATTTTTTATTTTCTCATGCAGTTCATGAATGGTTAGTTTATGAAGCACTGATAAATACCCCCTATTTCTTCGCTATCCTGTTCTTCTCATCCACATAAACAATCTTTGGCTTAAATGCCTTTAGCTCTTCATCATTATAATATTCATAGCAAAATATGATAACCCTGTCTCCAACAACGCCCTTTCTTGCAGTAGGGCCGTTTAAGCATATCTCGCCGCTATTCCTTTTGCCTGGTATTACATAGGTAACAAACCTCTCGCCATTATTCAGATTGGACACAACCACCTGCTCATAAGGAAGTATGTCCACTGCCTCCATCAATACCTCATCTACAGTAAGGCTTCCTTCATATTCAAGGTTTGAGTCAGTGATTGTTGACTTGTGTATCTTTGCCCTTAACATTGCTCTTAACAATTTTAATCCTCCTATTCAATAATCTTTGGCACCCTGAAAAACTCGTCTGTCCTGTCAGGCGCATTTGCCAATACCTTTTCAATTGGCAGAGAGACTGTTACAATATCATCCCTCATAACATTCTGCATCTTTATAACATGGGATGTAGGCTCAATTGCCTTTGTATCCACCTCGTTGAGTTTTTCCACATGGGTAAGTATATCGCTTAACTGCTTTGACAAAACCTCTTTTTCTTCCTCTGTAAGCTTCAGCCTTGCAAGCAAGGCAACATGCTCAACCTCTTTTTTCGTTATCTTCATAACCTCTCCAATCCAGCATATTTTACTGAAAGCCTCTTTAATCCAATGCCGTCAAAACTTACAATTACCTTTTCATCAGCGCCTTTTCCTTCTGATGACTTTACCCTGCCAATGCCAAAGCTCGGATGCTTTACCATAGCGCCTGCTG
>JAHFEP010000039.1 GCA_023248415.1 Nitrospirota bacterium | reverse complement strand
TTATTATAGCAGGACATGAGCGGTGCTCAATATCACCGCCTTTATCTATAAGCAGCATCTTAATGCCTGAATTTAATTTTACAAGTTCCAAGGCAGTAAAGATGCCGCCTGGCCCGGCTCCGACTATTATTACATCGTAGTTTTTCATAATAATTTAAATACTCTGTCATTGCGAGCGGAGCGAAGCAATCCAAGCTTTCAGATTGCTTCGGGCTATCGCCCTCGCAATGACAGGCAAAGAATCTTGATATTCACAATAACGCTTTCAATTGCTAAATTTAATATTCCACTTTTTCAGATCATCAATTACAGCATAATTTGTCAAATCAAGGCAGAGCGGCGTTACAGATATCATGTTCTCCTCTATTGCTGCAAAATCGCTGTCTTCCATCTTTTCCCATGACATCCTGCTCCCGCCTATCCAGTAATATTTCTTGCCGCGCGGGTCAATATTCTCTATTATTGAGTTTCTGTCATATATCCTTTTTCCTAATCTTGTAATCTTAACACCCTTTATCTCGTCTTTACTCACATTTGGAACATTTACATTTAACAGTGTATCCTTTGGCAGGCTCTTCTTCATAATCATCTTCACAAGCCCCACTGCAAAATGTGCAGCAGCCTCAAACCTGAAATCCACATCAGCAACAAGTGATATTGCAATTGAAGGCACGCCAAGTATCGTCCCCTCAACAGCGGCAGAAACTGTGCCGGAATAGGTAACATCCTCGCCGAGATTGCCGCCCTTATTAATGCCTGAAACAACTATATCAGGCAGGCTTTTCATTATTCCGTTAATACCGAGATTTACGCAGTCAGTAGGCGTGCCATTGCCTGCAAAATATCCCTTCTCTATCTCTTCCAGACGCAGGGGCTTATGCAGTGTAAGCGCATGTCCTGCTGCAGTCCGCTCCCTGTCAGGTGCAATAACCAATACATCGCCTATCTCCTTTAATGCCTCTGCAAGGACACGGATGCCGTGGGAATATATGCCGTCATCATTTGTAACAAAGATTTTCAATTTATTTATGTCTCCTTTACAAAAATAAAATCCGCCTTAGGCGGATTCTATAATTTCAGATATCTAAATTTTATGGTCGGGGCGAGCCGATTTGAACGGCCGGCCACTCGCACCCCAAGCGAGTGCGCTACCAGGCTGCGCCACGCCCCGTTTAACATCTGTCAATTACCGGCTTTCTTATCTAATCTGTTCATTAAGTTGATTATATCTTTTAAATCCTTCTTAACCTTTTTTATCGCTTTATTATAAAATTTACTTTCTGCATCTGCGTCAGGCTCTGCATTAAATTTCTTCTTAACCCCTGCTATTGTAAAACCCTCCTCATAGAGCATCTTCTTAATCTTAAGGATGGTATCAATGTCTTTTCCTAAATATACCCTCTGGCCTGCCTTGTTTTTCCTTGGATGGAGAAATGGAAATTCAGATTCCCAGTATCTCAGGACATAGGATTCCATCCCTGTTATCTTGCTTGCTTCCCCTATCTTATAAAATAATTTTTCAGGAAAATCCTTTGCCATTTTGGCCTAATATTTTCCCATACTTAAGCTGCTGGTGATTGTGACTGGCTCGACCCTTCTTGTGTGCCGGACACTGCTGTCTGATTAACATAGCTCTTGAACACCTGGCTCGGCCTGAATGTAATCACACGGCGAGGAGCAATATCAATCTCCTCCCCTGTTTTTGGATTTCTTCCTTTTCTCAATTTCTTGCTCCGCACAACAAAATTCCCAAAACCTGCTATCTTAACTATCTCACCTGCATGGAGTGTCTCTTTCACAGTATTTAGAATAATCTCCACAATATCTGATGCCTCTTTCTTTGAAATCCCTGTCTTTTCAAAAACCTCGTTTGCAAGATCCATCTTTCTCATAAGATTATTCCTCCCGTTTTATTATTTAAGCAAAATGAAAAAGGGACAAAAAAGAAACATAAAATTACTCTTATATTACAATAAGATAAACATAAAGTCAAGATTTTAAGGAGATTTTTCACCTTTTATTGCAATAAAAGCCCCAAGTCCTGACAAAAACCTTTTACCAAATTTTTCTATTAATTTTAATACATTTAAAAACAATCTGTTTTCTAAAGGCGGAAAATATATAACCTCTCGCAATTCAATTGATTTAAGACCTGCGTCAGCAAGCAACTTTTGCATCTCGTTTGCAGAATAAAACCTTGCCCTTCTCCAAATTGATTCTTTAAATATTGCCTTAAGCCCCCTCTTTAATGCCCACAAAGAATATCTATTTAAAAATCCGACAACCATCCTTCCGCCAGGTTTGAGTAAATTTTTCCACCCTTCTATCATTTTATCTGGCTTATCAGAAAATTCAAGGATGAGTATGCTTGTAATTAAATCAAAAGAATTGTTTTTAAATGGCGGTTTTGCAGCATCTGCTCGTATAAAATCTATTTTAAGCCCTTCTCTCTCTGCCTTCTTCTTTGCTATGGAAAGCATTTCAGAAGATATGTCTAACCCGATTACCCTCGCGCCCCTTCTTTTTAATTCAAGGCTATAATTGCCTGTGCCGCAGGAAATATCAAGAACCAGCTCCCCTTCTTTTACATCTGCAAGCGAAAAGACCGCATCCTTTTCTAACTTATCGCATAATTTGCCGAGTGGCGTTTGATACCAGTCATCGTATGAGGAGGCAAGGGAGGAAAAGTTTTTCATTTGTTAATCTGACAATAGTTCCTTAATTAACTGCTTCCTTGCAGATTCAACTATCTCAAAAAACCTTTTTGCCTGTTTAATTGCATTCTCTGCATCACTTTTTTCTACAACTTCAAAATCACCATAATCAACATCACTTCTAAGCGACAGAAGATTCTTAAAAATTTTAATAACCTCTTTTGGAAGAATATTTTCCCTAATAAAATGCATGGACATCATTGTTTTAACACCATCATGCCGGATAGGGTCAATGCCCTTGAGTATCAGCAAAGACCTTGCAGAATGTAAAACAGTGTAGTAGCTTCTATTAATAGAGGTCTTATACATCACCTGTTTAAGGCTCTTAACAGCATCAGAAAGCATCTCTTTACTTTTTATTGACCTTGTATCGGATAAGGTAACCTTCTCTTTAATGCTAAGCCCGACCATATAAGACTATCCCATCCTTTTTAATATTCCTGTAAAATGTGGTTTTATACTTTTTTTCTTTATCAAAAACATCTATCCCTTTAACAACCGCGGAAAAAGGGATGCCGGTTTTATCCTCTTCATGTTCAAGGATACTGTTTATCTTATCAATAATGCCAAATGTCCGCTTTTTCACTACCACAAGGATATCAAAATCAGACTCCTCGTTAAAATCCCCTCTCACCCTTGAGCCAAAGGCTACAACTGCTATCAGGTTATCGCCTAAAAGAGGCTTCAACTTTTTTATTACCCTCTTGAGAGTATCATTTTCAAAAGAAAACATTTTATCACCTTCTAAAACTACTTTAACCTGTCTTTAATTTATCCTGTTTTTCGCTATTATGCAATAGAATTTTTAATATGCGGCAAGGTGCAGCCCCGACAAGCGGTTAGAGGCAAAGCCGATGATTGCTTGTCGGTTGAGGCACACACAAAGCTATTAGGTTTGTGTCTTTCCGTTTGTACCTCTGTTATACGCTGTTGCAGGCAGCCTTAAGTTAAATCATTGACCCATATCAACTTATTACTTATCAATTTTGAGGACCTTCTTCGTAATAATCAATTTCCCCACAAAATACCCAATTACTATCTGAACAGCAATTGTTAAAATCGACATTACAATATAACTAAAGCTTGTATCTGCAGGTTGATCCTTAACCTTGAGTTCATCTCTGGCAAAATAATATGAAATTGCGGGCACTCCATAGACCAATGCCATAATTCCCAAAGCCAGTTTATCATTTATCTTTCTATCCTTCAACGTCATCAGAATCACAAAAACACCCCAAGCGATAGAAGTCAATATCTCCTTAATCATGCCGAAAATTACCATCACTGCTATGATTAGCATTTATTTTCCCCCTTATACTCGTATTCCCGTGCTGCAAGACTAAAAAGCTTCCTGCATAACATTATATCCCTATCTTTCACCTTCCGCCTTATCCCTTTCAGGTTAATAGTCAAGCCTGACTCCATTACCCCCGATTATCAAAAGAAAAATCGTCTACGATTGATTGCAAATAAAGCTTCGTGTTTTCTATTCCGCTAATAAATTGGTAATTATTTTTACCATTTTATCTTTTTCATTCGGATCGCTTACAGCGATTAAAAGTGCCAACGCCGTGAGCGCATTATCATTTATTTTCTTTTCTCCGCTGTCTTTATAAAGATAGTTGTTTTTATCTAAAAAATAAACAAACAAAAACGAGCCGATGCGTTTATTGCCGTCGGCAAAAGGATGATCCTTGATTGAAAAATACAAAAGATGCGCCGCTTTTTCTTCTAAGCTTGAATACAACTCTTTACCGTCAAAAGTTTGATGGATATTTCCCAAAATTCCCTTGAATTTATCGTCGTATTCCTGCCCGAAAAGATCGCTCGCCTCTTTTTTTGCTATTAGCTCGTTTTTAATCCCAGCGATAATTTTATTAGCAATTTCATAATATAAAACGAATCTCCCTTGCCCCTTTTGAGCCAGACGCAATTTTCCCTCGTCATACTGCTCCAAAAGAGTAAGAGTCTTTGAATAATTGGCAAGCAAATTAAGAATCTCCTGCTCCTGTCCAAAAAGAAGTTGGTGCTTGGCTTTCTCGCGCAAAAAAACAATGGTTTCCTGCAGTTCTTTAAATCTGCTTTCTGCCTGCAATAAACGGTTGTTGTTGATTGTGTATCCATTGACTAAATGTTCTTTTAATGTCTTTGTTGCCCAGATGCGAAATTGAGTAGCTTTTTGAGAATTAACTCTGTAGCCGGCTGAGATAATCATGTCAAGATTATATAAATTCATTTTTCTTATTTTCCCATCAGCTGCAACCTGTTCCAAAATGGAACAGGTTGAATTTTTGTCTAATTCCTTTGTTTTATAAATATTATTGATATGTTTTACAATTGCAGGCCGATTAACGCCAAAAAGACGCGCTATCAGATGAGCGTCAAGCCAAATAGTTTCTTTTTCCAATCTTACTTCAATTGCAGGCCCTTTGGCAGTCTTATAAATAATTATTTCGCCTTTTTTTATTTCTTGTCTTTTCATAAGTTATCTCGCATAATGGGATCGGCTTGACTATTGATATTTGATACTATTACCTTCTCTATCACTATTTCAACTTCTGCTTTTAAATCCTCCTTTGCTAAATCCTTCTAAATATAATCAGATGTCTCCTCTGTATACTACATCACCTCCAGTATCACAGGCTGATAGCTTTTGTCCTTTTCTATCTTTCTGTTATACAGCCGCATTGCAATAAAGGTGGGAATCAGCAATATAACACCTGTAATAATGGCAAAGAGGTCAGAGCTTTTTGAATATGAAAGATAGACAGCTATCTCTTTTCCAATTATAGCGCCGATTATCATGGCAATTATGGGCAGAATATACAAAAGGAAGGATGCCTTAAGATAGACCCCTGGCTTTATACCAATCTTCACCCTTTCGCCAACCTTTGCATGGATGTTGTTAACAACCTCCATTATCATCTCTGTCCCTTTTTCAGGATGGCAGAAAGAGGCAGACGCACAGCCCTCGCAGCTTGAACTCCTTATAGTCTTCACCTTTGCCTTATTGTCAAAGGTCTGTATTACAATACCTTCTTCTTCTATCATTAATACTCCTCATACATAAACAGTTCACGCTCAAAAATGTCCAGATGCAAGGCGGAGCGAGGACTCGCACCGCAGCATACATCTTAGTATGTGAGGATGCGGGGCTGAAGCGACAACGCAGCAGATGGGCGTTTTTCAGCGTGAACTAACTCATTAGCTTATATTCAATGCTATCTACCAGCGCCTGCCAGCTCGCCTCCATAATATTCTCTGACACGCCGACAGTGCCCCATTTCTTCTTCTTATCGCTTGACTCAATAAGCACCCGCACCCTCGCAGCAGTGCCCCTGTTTGCTGCAAGCACCCTGACCTTATAGTCAATCAGCCTCATCTCCTTTAATTTTGGATAAAATTTTTCAAGCGCCTTGCGGAGCGCATTGTCCAAGGCATTCACAGGGCCCCTTCCCACTGCTGCTGTATGCTCTGTCTCGCCGCCGACCTTCACCATAATAGTAGCCTCTGAGATAGGCTCCTCCCCCTCTTTTCTCTTTTCCACAATCACCCTGAAACCGATGAGGTCAAAGAATCTCTTATGCGTCCCGAGTGCCCTCTTCATTAAAAGTTCAAAGGAGCCTTCTGCGCCCTCAAATTGGTAGCCTTGGTTTTCCAAATCCTTCAGGGTCTTTAATATCTCTTTTAACTTTGGACTCTCCTCTGGCAGATGAATCCTGAACTCCTTTGCCTTACGAAGTATATTACTCTTGCCTGAAAGTTCTGACACCAAAACCCTCTGATAATTCCCGACGAGTTCCGGCCTTATGTGCTCGTATGTCTCAGGATTCTTTAAGACAGCATTAACATGAATACCGCCCTTGTGTGCAAAGGCAGAGTCGCCAACATAGGGCTGGTGCTTAAACGGAGAAAGGTTTGCAATCTCGCTTACAAAGCGCGATACCTCTTTCAGCATCTTTAACTGCTCATTGGTAATGCAGTTAATCTTCATCTTTAATTTAAGATTGGGAATAATTGAGCAGAGATTTGCATTGCCGCATCTCTCGCCAATGCCATTAATGGTGCCGTGCACTTGTACAGCTCCAAGCCCCACAGCAATAACAGAATTTGCAACTGCCATCTCTGCATCATTATGCGCATGGATGCCGAGCGGCGCATCAATGTTATTTTTTATTGCGAGAAATATCTCCCTTAAGACATCTGGCATTGTCCCGCCGTTTGTATCGCAAAGCACAAGGCAGTCCGCGCCGCCTTTCTTTGCTGCCTCCAGAGTCTGCATTGCATATTCAGGGTTTGCCCTATAGCCGTCAAAGAAGTGTTCAGCATCATAAAAGACCTTCCTGCCCTTGTCTTTTAAATAGGCAGTGGAGTCGTATATCAGTTCAAGATTTTTCTTCAACGGTATGCGGAGTGCATCGCGCACATGGAGGTCCCATGTCTTTCCAACGATGGTTACTCCATTTGTGCCTGTATCAAGAAGCGCCCTGATATTAAAATCATTCGCAACCTTCTGGTCTGCCCTTCTTGTGCTTCCAAAGGCAATGATCTCGGAATTTTTAAGGCGCAGTTTCTTTACCTTTTTAAAGAATTCTGTATCCTTTGGATTTGAGCCGGGCCAGCCGCCTTCTATATAATGGATGCCGAGGCTGTCTAACCTTTCTGCAATCCTCAGCTTGTCCTCCACAAGGAAGGCAACATCCTCTGCCTGCGCCCCATCCCGAAGGGTTGTATCATATAATTTAACATTTGACATATTATACCTTTATATCGTTAACTCATGGTAAGCTTGTCGAACCACGAACCGATGCCTTCTCCCCTAATTCAAAGGCATCGTGCAAAGCCCTTACTGCAAGCTCAGTATATTTTGCGTCAATAACGCAGGATATTTTTATCTCTGATGTGCTTATCATCATGATATTGATACCCTCCTTGGCAAGCGTTGCAAACATCTTTGCAGCAACGCCTGAGTGTGAGCGCATACCAACACCAACAATAGACACCTTTGCAATATCAGGGTTCAGCAATACATCCGAGGCGCCTATCTCCTTTGTCATCTTCTTCATAATATCAACTGCCTTTTTAGCATCTCCCTTTGGCACTGTAAATGATATATCTGTAAGCTCCCCCTGGCTGATATTCTGTATAATCATATCAACAATAATATTTGCATCTGATATTGCGCCAAATATCCTGCCTGCAATTCCTGGCTTATCCGGAACACCGATTAATGATATTTTTGATGCATTCTTATCGTAGGTGACTCCAGAGACCGCCTCCTGTTCCATATCCTTATCCTCCTTTGTAACTAATGTGCCGCTGTTATTGCTAAAGCTTGAAAGAACGCGCAGAGGGACATTGTATTTTGCTGCGAATTCTACTGAGCGGCTGTGCAAAACCTTTGCCCCAAGGCTTGCCATCTCAAGCATCTCTTCATAAGATATTTTATCAATCTTCCTCGCATTGGGAACTATATTCGGATCAGATGTATATACACCGTCAACATCTGTATAGATATCGCACATGTCTGCCTTTAATGCTGCTGCCAATGCAACAGCAGTTGTATCAGAGCCTCCTCTTCCGAGTGTTGTAACATCAGACTTTTCATCTATACCCTGAAAGCCTGCTACAATCGGGATTATCCCTTCTTCTAATGCCTCCTTTATACGCTCTGCTGTAATCTTCTCAATCCGGGCTTTAGTATGAGCGCTGTCAGTGATAATGCCGACCTGCCTTCCAGTGAATGACCTTGCCTTATAACCCATATCAATAAGCGCCATTGCAAGAAGGGCAATAGATACCCTCTCTCCAGTTGAAACAAGCATATCAAGCTCCCTTTCATCAGGGTTTGATGAAATATCATTGGCAAGCTTGAGCAGCCTGTCTGTCTCGCCTGACATGGCAGATACAACAACAACCACATCATTGCCTGCATCCTTTGCAGCAGCAACCCTGCGGGCAACATTCTTTATCCTTTCTAAATTGCCCATTGAGGTGCCGCCGTATTTTTGAACTATTAAAGACATCTTTAGATTCCCTCGCCTAATCACATTACTCCATTCCAAGATTGGCTGTTATGTATTGTTCAATGACCAATTGATATAAATAAAAATGTAAAAATCAAAATGCAAAATGACATCTAAAAATTCAAAATTTCTTAATCCCTTTCTTTTTGAATTTTACATTGCAATTTTGATTGAACTTCTTTCTATCAGCCTTTAAGAAAATACTCCATCATCTTGTGCGCCGGATTAAACATCCTCCCCTTTTCACAGGTCGCCTCATCAAAGGCGCCGTCAACCTTTCCCTGTTTCTTTGAGTTAAAAATCAAAAACGGCACAGGGTCTGCTGTATGCGTCTTTTTGGAAATCGGCGTCCTGTGGTCGCACAAAACCATAATCTTATAATCGCCAAATTGCTTTATGCCTTCCATCACTGTTCCGACTACCAGGTTGTCAAAGTCCTCAATCGCCTTGACCTTTGCTGCAAGGTCGCCGTTGTGGCTTGCCTCATCCGGCGCCTCTACATGCACATAGACAATATCTTTTTTCTCAAGCTCCTGCAAGGCATATTCTGCCTTTCCTTTATAATTCGTATCAATATAGCCTGTGGCGCCAGGAACATTGACAATATCAAAACCAGCGTATATGCCGAGACCCTTCATCAAATCAACAGCAGATATCATTGAACCTTTGAGCTTGAATCTGTCTTCAAACTTCGGCATCTGCGGCGCCTTGCCCTGGCCCCAAAGCCAGATGCAGTTTGCAGGTTTCTTTTTTTCCTTCTTCCTTTCTTCATTTACAGGATGTGAATGAAGGACATTAGCTGAAACATCCATAAGCTTTTTCAATATGGCGTCGCCTTCGCCCTTTGGAAGATATTCGCCTATCTTCTTTCCAGTAATATCATGGGGCGGCACACACTTTACTTTAACCTTTCCGCCTCTCCATACCATAAGGTGCCTGTAGCTTACGCCTGCGTAAAACAGTATATCCTCTGTCCCTATCTGGTCATTTATCTCCCTTATAATCTCAACTGCCTCATCTGTTGTAATGTGGCCTGAGCTGTAATCATCCATAATAAGGTTTGGACCCAATCCTTCAATATCATAACTGTTATCCTTTGCCTTGAGCGTAACAAGATTGCACCTGTATGCAACATCATCTTTATCCAATGATATGCCGATACTTGCTGCCTCAAGCGGCGACCTTCCTGTGTAATATTTCTTTGGGTCATAGCCGAGGATAGCCAGATTTGTCACATCGCTGCCTGGTGAAAATCCATCAGGTGTTGTCTTTGCCATTCCAACCTCGCCGTTTCTTGCAAGCTCGTCCATATTCGGCGTTTTAGCAGCCTGCATGGGCGTCTTGTTCCCCAATTCTGCTATGGGATAATCACCCATTCCGTCACAAAGTAATATAATGTATTTCATAAGTCCTTTCCCTGTAAAATGAGGGTTCAAGTTTTTATTCTTTATAATCTTCACTTGAACCCTTGACCGCTTGAACCCTTGAACCCTGTCTTTTTAGTATCCCAGAACCTTCAGCACCTCTCCGATTTCTGCCTTAACTGTTGTTGGCCTCTGTGATACCTTGATTGCAATATCAGCATCTTTCAGGCCGTGGCCTGTTAAGGTGCATACAATGGAGTCGCCTTCCCTGAATATCCCTTCGCTATTCTTCTTTATCACACCTGCAATAGATGCTGCTGATGCAGGCTCGCAGAATACACCCTCTAACCTTGCAATCATACGGTATGCCTCCATTATTTCGTCATCTGTCACTGCGTCTATCTTGCCTTTTGACTCCTCTGCTGCCTGCACTGCCGGAATCCAGCTTGCAGGATTGCCTATTCTGATAGCAGTTGCAATGGTCCTCGGCTTTTCAACAATCTTGCCAAGCACAATAGGCGCAGCGCCTGCTGCCTGAAATCCCATCATCCTCGGCAATGTATTTATCCTGTCTTTTTCCTTATAGGTTTTATATCCGCGCCAGTAGGCAGTGATATTTCCTGCATTGCCAACAGGCAGGAAGTGATACGTTGGCGCAAACCCAAGCTGGTCGCACACCTCAAAGGCAGCGCTCTTCTGTCCCTCAATCCTGTAAGGATTAATGGAATTAACAATTGTAATGGGGTATTTTTGAGTAATCTCTTTTACAATATTCAATGCCTCATCAAAATTCCCTTCTATCTGAATTACTGCTGCACAGTGTATCATTGCCTGCGCAAGCTTTCCCAATGCAATCTTTCCCTCAGGGATAAGTATGAATGCCTTCATCCCTGCCCTTGCAGCATAAGCAGCAGCAGAGGCAGAGGTATTGCCTGTTGAAGCGCAGATAACAGACTCTGCGCCTTCTTCCTTTGCCTTTGATATGGCAAGGGTCATACCCCTGTCTTTAAAAGAGCCTGTTGGATTTGCGCCCTCAAACTTAAGATATATTTCAAGCCCGGGGTTTATTGCCTTTGAAAGATTATTTGCCTTAATAAGGGGCGTATTGCCCTCATTTAATGTAACAACAGGCGTCTTATCTGTAACAGGAAAATATTCCCTGTATTCTTCTATTATACCACGCCAGCGCATCAAATCACACTTCTCCTTCCACCCTTATAAATGCTGTCTTTGCAGAAATAAAGAACATCTTGTCTATCTCTGCCAATGCCTCCTGCGCATCCTTTTCTTTTGCCTCATGCGTCATCATTACAACTGACACAGCCCCTCCCTCTTTTCTTCCCTTTTGTATCATGGAGGCAATGCTTATATTATGCTCGCCAAGCACGCCTGATATCTTTGAAAGCACGCCCGGCTTGTCCATTGCCATAAACCGGAGATAAAATGGACAGACAATATCATCCATCTTTTTTATCTTCAGAGCCTTTCTCTCATTAAGCTGAAAGGCCGGAGAAGGGACCCTTCCTATGGAATCATTTATTATATTCCTTGCTATCTCTATAATATCACTCACAACAGCGCTTCCTGTCGGCATATCGCCTGCACCACGGCCGTAAAACATGGTCTCGCCAACTGCATCGCCCTGTATGTAAATGGCATTAAAAACACCGTCAACAGTAGATATGAGATATTCATTCGGCACCATTGTTGGATGCACCCGCACCTCAATCTCGCCGTTATCCATCTTTGATATTGCAAGGAGCTTTATCTTATATCCAAACTCCTTTGCATATTCTATGTCAAGAGGTGTCACCTTTGTGATGCCCTCTGTATATATATTATCAAATTTTACCGGCGTTCCAAAGGCCAAAGTTGTGAGAACAGCAAGCTTGTGCGCTGAATCTATGCCCTCTATATCAAATGTCGGGTCTGCCTCTGCATAACCAAGCCTCTGCGCCTCAGACAGAACATCAGAAAATGCCTTTCCCTCATTCGTCATCTTTGTAAGGATATAATTGGATGTGCCGTTTATAATGCCGTAAATAGAAAGTATGTTGTTGGCTGCCAGTCCCTCCTTTAACACACGGATAATCGGGATGCCTCCGCCGACGCTCCCTTCAAACCCAATGTCTACACCCTTTGCTGCTGCTGCCTTATAAATTTCCTCGCCATGAACAGCAAGGAGCGCCTTGTTTGCGGTAACAACATTCTTAGCATTCTCTATTGCCTTTAAGATAAATTTCTTTGCAGGCTCATATCCGCCAATCAATTCTATTACAATATCTATATCAGGGTCATTCAAGATGTCCTCTGCCTTTTCTATCAGCACACCCTTCTCAAGTTTTATTCCCCTGTCCTTTTTTATATCAAGGTCTGCAATCCTCTTTAGAACAACAGGCGCGCCAAGCCGCCTCTTTATTATCTCGGCATTATTAA
Organism: Nitrospirota bacterium; assembly: GCA_023248415.1. GTDB lineage: Bacteria > Nitrospirota > CAKKRA01 > 9FT-COMBO-42-15 > 9FT-COMBO-42-15 > 9FT-COMBO-42-15. Next base: position 5,328 of record JAHFEP010000039.1, on the reverse strand, counting down.
TCAGTATCCTTGCTGTGCCTGTGCCTATTGTGCCAAAGCCGATTATTCCTACATTTATCTTATTCTTCATAGCGCCTTTTTTATCCCTTTTACTGCCTGCTTAATCCGATGCTCATTTTCAACAAGCGCAAATCTTACAAAGTCGTCTCCATATTCGCCAAAACCTATTCCCGGCGACACTGCAACCTTTGCCTCTTTTAATAAAAATTTTGCAAACTCAATTGAGCCCATCTTCTTATATTTCTCTGGTATCTCTGCCCAGACAAACATTGTTGCCTTTGGCTTTTCAATATTCCAGCCGACCCTCTTAAGGCCGTCTACCAATGCATCCCTTCTGCTTTTATATATGCTGTTTATCTCTGAAACGCAATCCTGCGGCCCATTCAATGCAATAATGCTTGCAATCTGTATTGGCTGAAACATTCCATAATCAAGATAACTCTTGATTCTTGTCAGGGCATATACAATGTTTTTATTCCCAACACAAAAACCCACGCGCCATCCTGCCATGCTGTAGCTTTTGGACAGCGAAAAGAATTCAACACCAACATCCTTTGCCCCAGGAACCTCAAGCAGGCTCGGAGCCTTATATCCGTCAAATACAATATCTGCATAGGCAATATCGTGAATCACTATCAGATTATTCTCCTTTGCAAACTCAACCACTTTTTTAAAAAAGTCTAAATCAACCACAGCAGTTGTCGGATTATGAGGAAAGGAGATAATCAAAAGCTTTGGCCTCGGCAGCGTCTGCTTGTATGCGCTTATCATGTCCTCAAAAAAATCACTGTCCTTTCTTAAGGGAATGCTCCTCACCTCTCCGCCTGCAATAATCACGCTGTATGGATGAATCGGATATGTCGGGCTTGGTGACAGCGCCACATCACCCGGGCTTACAATTGCCAGTGCAAGGTGCGACAGCCCCTCTTTAGCGCCAATAGTAACTATTGCCTCTGTCTCAGGGTCAATGTCAACATTGTATCTGCGTTTATACCATGCTGAAATTGCATGTCTCAGCTTTGTAATACCCCTTGAGGCAGAGTAATGATGATTCCGAGGATTCTTTGTTGCCTCTATCATCTTATCAACTATATGCTTTGGCGTAGGCATATCAGGATTGCCCATACCAAGGTCAATTATATCCTCGCCATTATGCCTTGCCTCTATCTTCATGTTTGTTACAATGCTGAAGACATAGGGCGGAAGCCTCTTTATCCTTGCAAACTCATCCAAAGAAACATCTCCTCTAAATTAATTTTTATTCTTTCGTATTTTGTATGGGCAACCTTATGTGGTTGCCCTGAACCGCTTTGGTTCAGGGTTGCCCTTGTTTTTGCCTTCTTATTTTAGGGCGACCACACAGGGTCGCCCCTACTCGTTCACGCTCAAAAATGCCCAGATGCGAGGAAGGACAAGGGATTGCACCGCAGCATACTTTTTGGTATGTGAGGATGCAAGCCCGCAGTCCTGACAAAGCAGATGGGCGTTTTTCAGCGTGAACAAACCATCTCCTCTGCATTAAACGAACTCCTTACAAACGTCCCTGATGACACCCTCAAAAAACCAAGCTCCTCTGCTATTAATCTGTATCTCTCAAAAACCTCTGGCCTTATATATTCATAAACAGGCAGATTATTTTTACTCGGCCTTAAATATTGGCCAATGGTAATAAAATCACAGCCTGCCTCCCTCAGATCCTTCATTACATCTATTACCTCTTCCTCTGTTTCACCAAAGCCGAGCATCATACCGGACTTTGTATAGATTGACGTGGCAATTTCTTTTGCCACCTTAAGAACACTTAGCGACCTTTTATAATCTGCCTGCGGCCTAACTAATGTATAGAGCCTCGGCACAGTCTCAAGGTTGTGATTAAAAATATGAGGCCCTGCAGAAACAATCTTTTTCAAGACATCCATTGAGCCATTAAAATCAGGGGTCAATACCTCAATTTGTAATTTGTAATCTGTAATTTGTATTTCTTTTAACTCATTTATAACCTCTGCAAAATGGCCTGCACCGCCGTCAGGCAAATCATCCCTTGTAACAGAGGTAATTACAACATGCCTTAAATTCAATCTTCTTACTGCCTCTGCAATCCTCTTCGGCTCTGCTCTATCAGGAGGCATCGGCACACCTTTTTTAACAGAGCAGAAGCTACACTGCCTTGAGCAGACATTGCCAAGTATCATAAAGGTCGCAGTAGGCTTAGAAAAACAGTCAGAGATATTCGGACACCTTGCTGACTCGCAGACAGTATTAAGCCTTAAATCCCGCAGCAATCCCTTTGTCTTATGAAGGGACGAATTTAACTTTATCCTCTTTGTGCTCCACTTTGGGATTCTTTGAGCTATATTTGCCATTTTTGTTATTAAAAACAATATATTATAATAACACTATGGCATTTGTCAAATATTTCCGTATATTTGCGCCAAGCCAAAATAGAATTGTCCTTTAGCTATTGAAAAACATGGAAGGTCAGCGGGGAACATAAAGGGCGGTTAAGCAAATATCAATCTTTCGCCTTTTGGCTCTGGTACAGGGTCTCCAAACTCCTTAGCTGTATCAATCCACAATTGAATCGCTTCATTAGCATTTTTTAATGCTTCTTCCGGGTTTTTCCCATGCGCCATGCATCCTGAAAGCTCAGGCACCTCTGCTATAAAAGCCTTGTCTTCATTGCTCCAGTAAATTATAATTTCATATTTGTGCATTAATATTTTCCTCCAAGCTTATATTTTACAATAATATTTCTTACCTGTTTCACCTGATATGGTTTTGCTTTATTACCGTCTCGTTGGAGATTTATTTTCTCTATCATGCCTTCTTTTCTAAATATATGGTGACTTCCTCTAATACGCTTTTCAAAACCTAAGTTTTCTAACAAGCTACATAAATCTTCAAATTGAATATTTGCATCAGAGGTTCCACTAAGAATTTTAAGCAAAACCTTCTCATATTTACTCATTGTTTAATTTTACCATAAATTAGGGGACGTTTGCTCTCTCTTATCCCTTTGCCCAAATCTTTTCGCCTATACTCTTTACGCAGTCTTCTAAATTTATTCAATATTATAATAGATTATAAAAATTAAAGGTGAGATAGTCAAGTAAAAACCTTATCAAAGGTTGACGGTTTTTATTGCGGTTGATATACTTTCCTTTGATGGAGACTTCTTGGAAGCCGTTATCAAAGATTGGCATGAATTCGGGCGCCTGTTCTTTGGAATCATTGGCAGAACTATAGGCATATGGGGCGGCACAATAGCACAGTTGTTAATGCCATCTATGGTACTGATAAGTTTCTGGAGGAGAGGAGAGGCCTCAGGCGCTGCATTCAGCATATTCTGGATTGGAGAGAACCTGTTAAATATCTCTGTTTATATTGCTGATGCAAGGAGCAGATTACTTCCTCTCCAATTTAATTTTTGAATTAATTTAATGATACCTCCCCTCCCTTGATGGGAGGGGACAAAGGGGAGGGTGAAAAAGAGTGTTGTCAGCCGCTGCCTGCTCTGTTCCGCAATTGCTGCTAACAGGCACAGCCCGCCCTGCCTACTTTGACCTAAACAAGTGTCAAAGTATCACAATGTCAAAGAGTCAAAGCAAAAGATTTTTTCTCTGATACTATGACTCTTTGACACCAAATAACCAAATCCTCAAATAACCTACTGTCCAGAGCGCACAGGCCAAATTCTCTGTCTGTGCAAGATGGCTGCCATAGGATTACCCTCACCCTTCCCTCTCCCACAAGGGGAGAGGGGAAAATTGAAATCCAGTCTTTATGTCATGCCTGAATGATTCTGTCAGGCATCCAGATTTTATAGATTCCCGCTCAAAAGCGCTGCGGGAATGACATATTGCAAAACGTTGCGGGAATAACACTAAACTGGAATTCCGGCTACCACAAAGTCTCAACATGAGGATAGTTCAGCATCTTATCGTCCTTTGTGATAAGAGTCCCTCTTTGGATTATTGCGGTAGCAATGATGATTCTGTCAGCGGGGTCTGCGTGAAGCTCGCCTGAAAGTTGTACAGATTTTAACGCAATATTGTTAGACACCGGGACAAAATGGATAAAAGGAAGGGCCTCAGACTTTGCAATCCAGTCCATGACATCCATAGTAAGCTTCAGCCTGCCTTTCTCTGCAAGCATGGCCACTTCCCAAACACTTATAGAAGATACATAGATGGTTTTATTTTTCCGGGACATTTCTATCCTGTCCCTTGCTTTTTTAGATAGATTTTCAGGATTGCTGAGCCACCAGACCCACGCATGGGTATCAAGGACAATCACTTAAGCGCCTCCCATTCATCCGCGCCCACCGGCTCAAATGGCCTGTCGTACTTTAAGACAGACTTTCTTAGTGATTTCAAGGCTGCGTCCTGTTCTTCCCTGTAGGGAACAACCTTAATTACCGGCTCCCCGTGGTTGGTAACGATAATCTCTTCCCCTGTCTCCTCAACCTGACGGAAATATTCCAATGCATGAGGCTTAAATCTGGACTTTGATACAATACGACCCATTTCACACCTCCCCAACTGATATTATGACTATGGATATATTACTATAGTCATTTTAAGAAGTCAATTCAGAATGTCATAGGAATGCCTCTATTCGCAAATCCCGAAGAACAAAGAGCCAGGTCTACACCTATAACAAATGAAGATATGGTAGTTGTTGAAGAATTAAGAAAAAGACAAAGGCCGCTTTGTTTTGTCAAGGGTGCCCCCCTTTGTTCTTCTCAATTGTTGCCACAAATGTCAATGGTCAAGCCTGACCCCATTCATGACCATATTTGCCAAATAGCCCGAATAAGCTATAGGCAGAGGATGGGACGCAATCCCCATCCCCTGCCTATAAAACATGCCTCTTAAGGCATATACCGCCAGATGGCCATATTGGAGTTCTCCGAAGCATCAATGCTGCTTACGGTATATTAGTCGGAACGTTCTTATTCACCAATGTCCTATCTCCGAGCGCACCATAGCCATTATATCCCCATGCCCAGAGTGTGCCGTCGGTCTTTATTGCAACTGTGTGGAAGTTTCCCGCAGACACAGACGCCCAAGTGGTTAACGCGCCTATTTGTGTCGGGGTATTCTTATCCACCAATGTCCCATCTCCGAGCGCACCATAGAAATTAGATCCCCATGCCCAGAGTGTGCCATCGGTCTTTATTGCAACTGTGTGGACGTATCCCGCAGACACAGATGCCCAATTGGTTAGCGCTCCTATTTGTGTCGGGGTATTCTTATTCACCAATGTCCCATCTCCAAGCTCACCAGCGCCATTATATCCCCATGCCCATAATGTGCCATCGGTCTT
>JAHFEP010000172.1 GCA_023248415.1 Nitrospirota bacterium | reverse complement strand
GACAGCGCTCCCTTTGCGCTGAGCCACCCAACAACCATATCAAGCCTTGACTCATCAAGGCCTGCCTTTGCCATCACATCTTCATCAGAAAGCGCCTCTGCTTCTTTAAAGGCATTCAGAAGCTTATGCTCAAGCGGATGCAGTCCTTCAATTATCTTTTCAATTTCCATTAACTAACTCCTGAGAATTCAATTGCTGATAAAATACCACAGATAAGAATTTTGTCAAGTATATATTCAACACACGAAATTACCGATATTCAATTCCCTTTCGCCTTAATTAATTTTATTATCTCACTCATTAATAAAACTATAATACTCCCCAAAAACTGGACAGAGAGATAAGGTGGATGATAGAGTCTGTTAGGATTCATGAATCTTTGGGATACAGGACGCCCCATGAGGTATATCTTGGGTAAAGTGAAGCTATAACAATTAACAGACAGGCGGATGAATTAATCCACCTTATATAACCCAATTTTTTGTCTTGACATTGGGGAGGGGTTTACTGACATATTGACTGGGCTTTAACATGGATTTTTAGCAGGCTGTTTAAAAAACTCTACAATAACCATAAATGTCATTCCCGAATAAAAGTTCTAATGAAAGGCCTGAAGGAAATTTTAGGTTTAGTGATGGCTAATAAAAGGGTGAAATGGGGGATTTCTAAACCGGCTTTGTCAGCTTAGAGTCGCGCCAGGTTTTGTCTAAGTTTATCAGACCGAATTTTTCAGAAAGGAAGCGCTCTTTGTTGTCCTTTACCTTATATCTCTCTTTAACAAGCCCAGTGATTATGCCTGAGCGATCAATGTCTTCAACAAATATTCCGCCGACAATGGTGTCTTTATCAAAAACAAATTTCTTGTATGAGTATTTGCCCTTTCCACTGCCTGTGATGACCTCATAGCCGTTTTTTGACGATGCATCAACAATGCCCATTGATATGGTTGAAAGCCCAAGGACGCTTAAAGAGTTCTGCGCAAAGCCGCCTTCATATATCTTCGTCCCGCCTGCCATGTTTGTGCCTGCAATCCTTCCCTGCTTAAATGCAAGAGGCCAGATGGCATTAACGCGTTTCTCGCCTGACAGCATGTCATCTGCCTGTGTAACATCGCCTGCAGCGTAGATGTCAGCCATATTAGTTTGCATTCTATTATCAACAATTATGCCCTGCTTCGTTCCAATACCGCTGCCTTTAATAACATCCAAATTCGGCCTTACGCCAATTGCCATAATCACCATATCGCATACAATCTTCTTCTTGCTCTTTAGCTTTACACCTGTAGCCTTCTTTGCGCCAGTAATCTCAACAACAGAGTCAGATGTAATTATATCCATGCCTTTATCTTTTAGATATGACTCAAATATGCTTGAGCCTTTCTCATCCAATATCCTGCTTAGAATTCTATCAGCAAGCTCAACAACTGTTACCTTTATGCCTGCCTCGTGCAGGCCCTCTGCTGCCTTCATGCCAATCAGACCGCCGCCGATTACAACAACCCTTTTAGCGCCTTTAAGATTCTTTTTAATCTCTTTGGACTCATCAAGCGTAAGGAGTGTAAATATCCCTTTCTTGTTTAGACCCTTCATAGGAGGAACAATAGGCGAGCCGCCTGTTGAAATTAAGAGCTTGTCGTATGAATATTCCTTTTTATCAGAGGCAGCAACAACTTTCTTTTTTGCATCAATGGACTTGGCAGATACGCCGAGTTTTAATGAGACTTGATTGTCTTTATAAAAATCCTCTGCCCTGTATGACATGCCTTTTTCAGTAACAAGGTCAGCCAAAAACTCGGTTATCAATGGCCTGCTGTAAGCAAGATAAGGCTCTTTAGAAAGGATGGTTATCCCGCCCTTTTTATCCTTTTTTCTGATTGCCTCAACAGCGCCAACTGCTGCTGCAGAATTGCCGATTATTAAATAGTTCATCCCCTGTCCTCAAAAAAGAGCGCCCTGTTCGGGCATATCTCAACACAGGCAGGCATTGTCCTGCCCGGGCATAAATCGCATTTTGATGACACCTTGTGCTTGTCCTTTTTTCTCACATCCATCTGAATTGCGCCATAAGGACATGCCATTATGCACATCCAGCATCCAACGCACTTTTCTCTGTCAACAATAACTGGGGACTCATCATCCTGCCTCTGCATTGCGCCAGTAATGCACGCATCAATACATGGCGCATCTGTGCAATGCCTGCACTGTATAGAAATGGAATTAGGGCCATCCTCTTCAACAAGCGCCTTTGAAAGAGTCCTCGGCACATCTCTATATGCCTTAAAAATATCCTTTGTTTCTGAATGTTCAACAAGGCATGCTACCTCGCAGAGCTTACAGTTTATACATGCGTCTTCTTTTGGATAAACCCTCTTCATCTATATCTATTCTCCTGCATGTTTGATGCCGAGTATCTTTAATTCCCTCTCACTAAGATTAACACCGCGGAGCCTCTCCCTGTTTCCTCTTATGCTCTCAATGGCATTTATGCCCATTGCGCCCATGAACTCCTTGATTTCCCTTGCCCATGCCTTTAAGAGATTAGTAAGCTGTTCAGTCCCGATATCTGGATTCAGCCTTTTTGCAAGATACGGGTCATTTGTTGTAATGCCCCACGGGCACTTTCCTGTATAACACTTCTGGCACACTGTGCAGCCAACTGCAATCATTGCAGGCGTGCCAATATAAACTGCATCAGCGCCAAGCGCAATTGCCTTTATAATATCAGAGCTGTTTCTGAATCCGCCGGCAGCAATAATGGATGCCTGATTCCTTATACCTTCATCGCGCAGCCTCTGGTCAACTGCTGCCAATGCAAGCTCTATTGGTATGCCAACATTATCCCTTATCATTGTCGGCGCAGCGCCTGTTCCGCCGCGCACACCGTCAATTGCAACAATATCAGCGCCTGCGCGAACAATGCCGCTTGCAATCGCCGCTGCATTATGAACAGCAGAAATTTTTACTGATACTGGTTTTGTATAATCAGTTGCCTCTTTTAAGGCATAGATGAGCTGTCTTAAATCCTCAATGGAATATATATCATGGTGCGGTGCAGGTGAAAGCGCATCTGTGCCTATTGGTATCATCCTTGTCAGAGATACCTCTTTGCCAACCTTCTCACCCGGCAGGTGTCCGCCGATTCCCGGCTTTGCGCCCTGTCCAATCTTAATCTCAATGGCAACACCTGCATCAAGATATGCCTTGTCAACGCCGAATCTTCCTGATGCAACCTGAACAATGGTATTTTTGCCGTATTTAAAGAGCGTCCTGTGCAGACCGCCTTCGCCTGTATTATAATATGTGCCTGACGCCTCTGCTGCCCTTGCCAATGCCTCGCAGAAATTCAGATTAACAGCGCCGTATGACATTGCAGAAAAGAGTATAGGAATCTCGCAGACAAGCTGAGGCGCAAGCTCTGTTTTCAGGCTTATCTTTCCTGCCTTTTCCTCAAATTCAAGTGTATCTGGTTTTCTTCCAAGGAATGTGCGGAGCTCCATTGGCTCCCTTAACGGGTCTATAGAAGGGTTTGTAACCTGGCACGCATCAAGCAGGATATGGTCCCAATAAATGGGATAGTCCTTATCGCATCCGATGCCAGTTAAAAGCACCCCGCCTGTAGCTGCCTGCTTGTAAACATTTTTTATATCAGCAGCCTTCCAGTTAAAATGCTCCCTGAACTCGCTTGTATTGCGTCTGATAGTAATGCACCCTGTTGGGCACATTGCCTCGCAGCGATGGCACCCTGTGCAAAGGGAAAAATCGCTTACAACAATATTATCTGCTTCTTTATATATATTTGTGCCATAAGGGCACTGCCGAACACAGACCTGGCACTGAATGCAGCGCTCCTGGTCACGGTCTACTATAAAATCACAATAATTATTACTCTTTAAATCACCAACTGCCATATAAAATCCTTTTTATTTTGATGTAGGACTGATTATTTTATGCAAATATCCATCACTTGTCAACAACTTTTTGTGCATTTTTATAGGGTTATCAGCCAGTTAAAAATTCAACTAAGACATCTGACCCTGCTAACTGCACAAAATGCCATAAGAAGTAAATTGAAGGGATGGTTGAGTTTTTTTGACGCGTCAAACTCATTATAATTTCAATAGTTATATATCTTTCCCCAAAAAAATGTTAAAAACCTGTGGATAAGTAATATCCGACTGCCAAGGCGATGGCTAAAAATCTGTCTGCTCAGCAGATTGCCTATTTTTTAGGCATACAGAAATCTTTTCAAATCAATAGGTTAGAAAAATATCAAATTAGATCATTATGGGAAATATTTTTTAGATATATATTACTGTTTGTCCACAAGATATTGTTTATAAGAAAAAAACATACAAGAAAACAGGGTCTTGTCTTGTTATTTTTATGGTTAACTGCTACAATTTTCATTAGCAGATGGGCAGTTAAAGGCATGGATAGTTAAAGATGAAAAACAAAGGGCAAGTGTGCATGGTTAAACCAAAACTACCATTTCTATTAGCCTGTTTTTTTATTTTTCTATCAGGCGGAGTTATATATAATAGCTTCTCTGCGGCAAAGGAGAATGACAGTTCTTCTACTGCCTCAATAATGCACAATGGGCTGAAGAGGACTTACCTCATTCATGTTCCACCTGATAATAGAAACAGGCCAATGCCGCTTGTGATTGCGCTTCACGGAGGCGGCGGCACTGGGAAGCGTATGGAAAGGCTCACGCTGGGAGGATTTAACAGATTATCTGACAAGGAGGGTTTTATTGTAGTATATCCAGACGGCATTGAAAGGCACTGGAATGACGGCAGGAGTGTAAAGCAGGCTGGATGGCGCGCGCATAAGGAGAATGTAGATGATGTTGGTTTTATACCAGCTTTGATAGAGCATCTTGTAAAAGAGCAGAATGTTGACCCTAAAAGGGTTTATATTACCGGCGTATCAAACGGCGCATTAATGGCAAGCCGACTTGCATGCGAGAAGACTGAAAAGATTACAGCAGTTGCGCTTGTTGCAGGGACATTTGCAGAAGATTTTGCCCCGCACTGCTCACCTTCAAGAGCAATTCCAATATTAATGATACATGGAACTGAAGATTCTTTTATATTATGGGAAGGCGGAGAGATAGCAGCAAAACTTCCAAGGGGCAGAAGATTTGGCAGGACATTATCAGTGCCTGAGACAGTCAAATTCTGGGTTACCAAGAATGAGTGCCCATCATCGCCAATAATTACACAAGAGCCAGACAAAGACCCTGAAGACGGCACAAGGGTGCGGAAAGAAACGTACAGCGATTGCAAAAATGGGGCGGAGGTGATACTCTATGCCATTGAAAACGGCGGCCATACATGGCCGAGCGGTCATAAGTATCTGCCAGAAGGAATTGTTGGCAGGACAAGCAAGGATATAGATGCAAATGAGGTTATCTGGGATTTTTTTAAAAAACATTGAATAAGGTAGGAAATAATGGATGCCAACTTTGAAAGGACATATTAAGCTGAGTGTTAAAAGGACAGGCAAGGAGTTCAGGGAGCTGCACGAGTGGATGGACGGGAGCAGTGTTGGCTACAGAGACAGGATAGAGAGGCATAAGATTCCAAACATCCAAAAATTTTCTCCAATTGTGGAAAAGAAGTTTGGTAAAGACGGCCTTAGGGAATATCTGCAGCACATAAAAGATGATTACAGCAACCATATAATATTAAGGATTATTAAAAGATTAAAGGGATTAAAAGAACCGGATATAGATTAAGGCAGTTGCTTCTCTATTTCATGAAGGTTTTATGATATGTCTTTAACGAGATTGGAGTTTGAAGAGATAATAAATGAGGCAGTAAAGGAGATGCCGCAGGTTTTAAGGGAGAAGATGGAGAATGTTGAGATTATAATAGAAGAGTGGCCTTCTAAAGAGGTTTTAGATGAGATGGGGATAGCTTCCAGATATGGTTTATTAGGGCTTTATAGGGGAATCCCCATGCCAGAGAGGGGGACCAATTACAACTTTGCGCTTCCGGATGCTATAACACTTTATCAAGGGCCGATTGAAAGCATGGGTAAAGACAGGGATGAGATAAAAAAAAGGATAAAAGAGGTGGTCTATCATGAGATAGGCCATTATTATGGATTCAGTGAAGAGGAGCTGGAAAGGCTTGAAGACAGATAGGGTTATATGCCGTCTACAGAAAAGCATACTGAGCTAAGCTTAAAAAGAACAGGAACGGGATTTAGAGAGCTTAACGAGTGGATGGACTGGAGAGGTGTAAGTTATAGGGGCAGGATAGCAAGGCATGACAGCAGAAGGATTCCTGAG
>JAHFEP010000171.1 GCA_023248415.1 Nitrospirota bacterium | reverse complement strand
AATGCTGCAGAGGGCATGTTTGACCTTGTTTGTGAAATGGAAAATGTTGAGTCTAAGCAGGAGGAGATAGTTGATGTGTCTGGCCCGAATTTAGAGGAACTTCTTGTTGCGTGGCTGAATGAGCTGATACTCCTCTTTGATGCAAGGGGTTTTCTTGCAAAGGAATACAACATAACAGAGTTAAACGAAAAGAGACTGAAGGCGGTTATAAAGGGAGAGACACTGGATACAAGCAAACATGCAATAAAGGCTGGGATAAAAGGGGCAACATATCATAAGCTTGAGGTAAAAAAGACGGGTGACCTGTGGAGGGCGCAGGTGATATTTGATGTTTAAAACAGCTTTGCCGTTTAGGTTTTACAGAGCATTCTTCTGTCATTCCGAGCAAAGCGAAGGAATTTCGCCGTGAGATTGCTTCGGGATTAAAATCCCTCGCAATGACAATGCGTGAAATCTTTTAGAACAAAGCACTATGGCTATAATAGAAAAATTAAAAAAAATAGATGACTACCGCTGGGAGCTGCCAAAGGACTATAAGCCCGGCATGCTTGTGCCGGGTATAATATATGCCACAGAGGATATGCTTGAGCATATTGCAAAGGATGCATCAATAGACCAGGTGGCAAATGCTGCATTTCTTCCGGGCATTGTAAAGGCATCTCTGGCAATGCCTGATATACATCAGGGCTATGGTCCCCCTATTGGCGCCGTGATAGCAACAGATGTTAAAAAGAACGGCGTCATCTCCCCAGGCGCTGTGGGATTTGACATAAACTGCGGCATCAGACTGATGACCTCTAATCTTACAAAGGACGAGCTCAGTGATAAGGTAAAGGAGCTTGTTAACCAGCTATTTTATACAATACCAACTGGTGTTGGCTCCAAAGGGAGCATAAAGCTTGATGCAAAGGATGAGCGGGATATACTTGTTGAAGGCGCAAGATGGGCTGTAAAAAAGGGCTTTGGTGAAAAGGATGACTTAGAGCATACAGAGGCAAATGGCTCAATTGACGGCGCTGACCCTGACAAGATAAGCAAGAAGGCTTATGAGCGTGGCCATGCACAGCAGGGGACAGTCGGCTCAGGAAATCACTTTGTTGAGGTCCAGTATGTTGAAGAAATTTTTGATGAAGATGCTGCCAATGCCTTTGGATTATTCAAAGGACAGGTTACTGTTATGATTCATTCAGGCTCGCGCGGTTTTGGCCATCAGGTCTGCACAGACTATCTTGTTACAATGGGTGAGGCAGTAAGAAAATATAATATCGTATTGCCAGACAGGCAGCTTGCCTGTGCGCCAATAAATTCCCCAGAGGGACAGGATTATCTCGCTGCCATGCGCTGCGCTGCAAATTATGCATGGGCAAACAGGCAGTGCTTAATGCACTGGTCAAGGGAGGTCTTTTACAAATACTTTAACCGCTCCCCAAAAGAGCTTGGCATGAGGCTCTTATATGATGTTGCGCATAATATTGTTAAGATAGAGGAGCATATTGTTGATGGTAAGAAGATGCTGCTTGCTGTCCACAGAAAAGGCGCAACAAGGGCATTTCCTTCAAATCACCCTGAGGTGCCAGAGGCATATAGAAAAATCGGCCAGCCTGTGATAATACCCGGTGATATGGGCAGGGCATCCTATATACTTGTTGGAACGCAGAAGGCAATGGATGAGACCTTCGGAAGCACATGCCATGGCGCTGGAAGGACAATGTCAAGAACCGCTGCAATAAAATCTGCCAAAGGCCGTGCAATAAACAGGGAGCTTGAGGACAGGGGCATATTTGTAAGGGCAGCAGGCAGGGAGACAATGAAGGAGGAGATGCCAGAGGCATATAAGGATGTTTCTAAGGTTGTAGAGGTTGTACATAATGCAGGTATAGCAAGGATGGTGGCGAAACTCAGGCCGCTTGGAGCAATAAAAGGATAGGGTCCAAGGAGTCAAGTGGCCAAGGGTTCAACCCTAGAATCCTCGACCCCTTGAACCCTACTAAAAAAAGGAGGCAACTTGAACAAATCAGACTGGTATAGGATTATTGAGGAGGTTTACAAAATTACTGAAAAAGCAACCATGCCGTGCATGGAGGCGAATTGCGGAGGAAGCTGCGAGGTTGGCGATATAAGCGAGACAGCAATCTTTCTTCCGTATGAGATGGAGTATATATCAGAAAAGTGCAGTGTGCCGCTGTCAAATTTCAAGACTATGGATATAAAAAACTTCGGCAAAATAGGCATAATGGATTATGACTCTATCTGCCCATTTCTAACTGAAAAGGCGTGTCTGATAAGACCCTTTAGAATGTTTGACTGCAGGAGCTATCCAATAGTTGCTACATGGGTAAACGGCAAAATGGAATTTTCATTTGCAAAGGGCTGCCCGCTGAATTACACGCTTTCCTCCAATTTTAAAGACAGGATTATCAAGGCATGGAATCTTTTAGACCCTGTCCTTCCAAAGGAGTGGAAGGAATACTATGACAAAGAGGTAAACAGGGAATTAGAGCCTTTCGTATACGAGGGAGCCGCCATTGCAAAATAGGATAGCTGTTATTGGCGCAGGGAGCTGGGGCACAACCCTTGCCATCCTTCTTGCTGATAAAGAACACGCGGTAAGGCTGTGGGTCTATGAAAAGGACCTGGCAGAGGAGATGCAGAATGCCCGCGAGAACAGGGTCTATTTGCCGGGCCACAGGCTTTCAGATAATATTGCTGTTACATCTTCTATAAAAGATGCAGTCTCTGATGCAGAGATAATAGTCTCTGTTGTCCCCTCGCATGTTGCAAGGGGTGTAATAAAGGAGCTTGTGCCTTTTGTATCAAAGGATACTATTATAGTAAGCGCCACAAAGGGGATAGAAAACAATACACTGATGCTCATATCAGATGTCTTTAAAGATATACTCCCAAAATCATTTCATAAGAATCTTACATTCCTTTCAGGGCCAAGCTTTGCAAAAGAGGTTGTGCAAAAGATGCCGACAGCAGTTGCCTTAGCCTCTTATGATAAAAAGGCCGGTGAATCTGTCCAGAATGCCTTTTCAACAGAATATTTCAGGGTCTTTACAAATTCAGATGTTATTGGTGTTGAACTCGGCGGGGCATTGAAAAATGTTATTGCCATTGCAACAGGCATTGCCGACGGAATGGGCTTTGGACACAACACAAGGGCAGCGATAATAACAAGGGGCCTTGCAGAGATGACAAGATTCGGTATTGCAATGGGCGCAGAGCCTGCAACATTTGCAGGCCTTTCAGGACTCGGTGATTTAATTCTTACCTGCACAGGGGAATTAAGCAGAAACAGGACAGTTGGCATCAGGCTCGGCAAGGGGGAGAAATTAAAAAACATATTGGCAAGCATGAAGATGATTGCAGAGGGCGTTAAGACAACTAAGGCTGCTTATGAACTCTCAAAAAAATACAGTATTGAGATGCCGATTATAAATGAGGTCTATTACATACTTTATGAGGATAAAGATGTAATGGCCTCTGCAAAAGACCTGTTAAAAAGGGATCTCGGAGAGGAATAAAAGATGGATACAAAACACATAAAGAAGATACTGGATGCCGTAAAATACAGGCGCATCAAGGTTGAGGATGCTATGGATAAATTAAAGCACCTGCCTTATGAGGATATTGGCTTTGCCCAGATAGACCACCACAGGCAATTAAGGCAGGGTTTTCCAGAGGTGATCTTCTGCAAGGGAAAGGGCATTGAACAAGTGGTTGAGATTGTTGAGAGGATGCTGGAGAAAAAGAGCGACATCCTTGCAACAAGGGCAGACCTTAATATGTATAAGGCTGTAAAGGCAATTGACCCAAGGGCAGGATACAATGACCTTGGCATGACCATTGTTATTGAAAACAAGAAAAAGGAGCTGACTAAAGGAAAGATACTTATTATTACTGCAGGGACATCAGATATACCTGTTGCAGAGGAGGCAAAGGTAACAGCAGAACTCCTTGGCAGCAGCACAGAGTCATTATATGATGTCGGCGTTGCAGGCATACACAGGCTTCTTGATAAAAAAGAGATGCTTCTTCATGCACGGGTAATTATTGTTATTGCCGGCATGGACGGCGCCCTGGCAAGCGTTGTTGGCGGCCTGACAGACAAACCTTTAATTGCCGTTCCCACAAGCTCCGGATACGGCACAAGCTTCGCAGGCATTTCTGCGCTTCTTGCGATGCTCAACTCCTGCGCTCCGGGACTTGCTACAGTAAATATAGACAACGGCTTTGGCGCAGCCTGCATAGCGCACAGGATAAACATACTTGGGGAAAAGGGATGAGGACAGCCTTTTTTGACTGCTTTTCAGGCATAAGCGGCGACATGACACTCGGCGCATTGATTGATGCAGGCCTGAGCTTTAAAGAATTAAAATCATATCTGTCAAAACTTCTTCTTGATAATTATGAGGTTACTGCAAAGAAGATAAAAAAGAACGGGATTGCTGCAACAAAGGTTGATGTAACTATAAAAGGCAGGCAGAGGGAGCGCAGGCTTTCTGATATCAAAAAGATAATAAACAACAGCAGGCTTGACAAGTCAATTAAAGATGATGCTATCAGAATCTTTGAAAGGCTTGCAAAGGCAGAGGCAAAGGTTCATAATACAAATATTAGCAATGTCCACTTTCACGAGGTTGGCGCAATAGATGCGATTGTTGATATAGTTGGCGCTGTCATCGGCTTGCATATTTTGGAAATTGAGAATATCTTTGCATCCCCAGTAAATACTGGCACAGGTTTCATAAAAACAGCACATGGCATCCTGCCTGTCCCCGGGCCTGCAACAGCAGAGCTTTTAAAAGGCATACCTGTCTATTCAACTAATACGAAGATGGAGCTTACAACGCCAACAGGCGCTGCTATTATAAGCACGTTATCAAAGGGTTTTGGCCCAATGCTAAATATGGATATTAAGGCTATCGGCTATGGCGCAGGGACATTCAACTCTCCTGACATGCCGAATCTGCTGCGAATATTTATCGGCGAGATGAAAAACCCTGCAAAGAAAGAAGATACTATCTTGCTTGAGACAAACATAGATGACATGAACCCGCAGCTCTATGAATATGTGATGGAGAAACTATTTGCAAAAGGCGCATTGGATGTCTATCTCACGCCAATCATAATGAAAAAGGGAAGACCAGGGACAATGTTAAGCGTGCTTGCAAATAAGCATGATGTAAAAAACCTGTCAGATATTATCTTTAAAGAAACAACATCCCTTGGCCTGAGAGTTCAGGAAATAGGAAGAATCAAGGTAGAGAGAAAGATTAAAGAAATAAAAACGAGATTTGGCAAGTCGCATGTAAAAATAGCCTTTGACGGCAAAGAGATACTGGGCATCAACCCAGAATACGAGGACTGCAAAAAGATTGCGATTAAAAAAGGCATTCCATTAAAAAGGGTATTGGAGGAAATCAGAGAAGCGGCAGGGAGAAATATAAAATGAGAATAAGCGGCAATAGATATAACCGAATGGAGTTTGCAGGCGCCTTTGGCGACCTTGGCACACTAATTCCCTTTGTTGTCGGCTATATTACAATCAACAAGATGGATCCCCTCGGCATACTTCTTGCCTTTGGCATATTCAAAATCTTTGCTGGACTATATTTCAAGACACCAATGCCAATCCAGCCTATGAAGGCTATCGGAGGAACAGCCATTGCAAACCCTGAACTTATCAGCCATGGCATGATTTGGGGGTCAGGGATTTTTACCGGCATCCTCTGGCTGATAATGGGATTAAGCGGCGCAATTGACATACTTGCAAGGATTACAAAAAAGCCTGTTGTAATTGGCATAATGCTCGGTCTTGGATTCTCATTTATCTATGACGGGATAAGGATGATAAGCACAGAGCCCATTATCGGTATTATCGGAGTTGTAATAACCTTTTTATTTCTTACAAGCACAAGGTTTCCTGCCATGCTCCTTCTTCTGTTATTTGGAATTGCTGTATCCTTTATCCGTTCTCCAGAACTCTTTTCTGAGCTGATAAAAACAGGCATACACCTGAGGCTTCCTGAATTTGGCGTCTTAAACATAGACAAGGAGGGCATGATAAATGGGATATGGATGCTCGGACTGCCTCAGATACCGCTGACACTGGGAAATGCCATAATTGCAATAACAGCAGAGAACAACAGGCTCTTCCCAAACAAAAAGGTGAAGGAAAGGACAATCGCAATAGACCATGGGTTTATGAACATCTTCTCAACAGCAATCGGCGGTATTCCGCTGTGCCATGGCGCAGGGGGAATGGCAGGACATGTAAGGTTCGGCGCTAAGACAGGCG
>JAHFEP010000038.1 GCA_023248415.1 Nitrospirota bacterium | reverse complement strand
CGTAATTTATATAATAATAGTAGTTGAAAGTCAATGAAAACTTTAGCCCTTTCAGTATATTTTTACAGAATTATAAGCTTTATTTTTTCTTGACCAGTTATGAACATTTTGCTATAGTTTGGGACGGTAGCTGTCTAATAACTGGTTATGTGTAAGTAAATTAAAAAAATGATGATTATCAATCCGTTGTTCGGCGTGAAGCTGTCTCAAGGAAAGGAGATTAATTATGAGCGAAGAACAAACTATTGAGAATCCAATTTGTGGCGCATGTAAATCAAATGTCCCCGACCCCGCTTATGCTTTTCCGCTATGCCGAAACTGCAGAGAGGCACTGATTAACAGACCATTTCCGCAGTGGATTAAAATCGTAATGATACTGATCGTTGCATTGCTGTTGTATTCAGGCTTCAAATTTCCGCTTGCATTCAATGCTGGTCTTGCGAACCAGTCTGCAAAGAAGGCAGAGGCCATGGCAGACTATTCGACAGCAATATCAGAATATCAAAAAATACTGACACTATTTCCAGACTCCGAAGAACACAAAGCACGCTTGGCTGTTTGTTATATAAAAAATGGAGAAATACGGCAAGCTGCTGACATCCTAAAGAAAATCAATGATAAAAAGCTCTCACAAAAAGTAGTGAAGGAATTAAACGCTCTAATCAAAGAAGTAAAACAGCAGAATTCAAATTGAGGAGGATGAAATGTTTTTTATACCGGGCTGGCTAATTTCATTAGTTACATTTCCTGGTGTTATCGTCCATGAAATTGCTCATCAATTCTTTTGTAAACTGGCGAAAGTCGCTGTCTTGGACGTAAAGTATTTCCAATTGTCAAATCCCGCTGGATACGTTATACATGAAATACCGCAAAAGACATCGCAACATCTTTTGATAGGCCTCGGCCCGTTGTTTGTCAACACAATCGCTGGCGCACTCATCGCCTTCCCTGCAATTCTGCCAACATACACCTTTGGCAGTTCAAATCCAATCGACATGGTATTGATATGGCTGGGCTTTTCTATCGCCATGCACTCATTTCCAAGTACAGGTGATGCTAAATCAATATGGGCTGCGGTAATGCGCCCTGGTGTAAATACAATCTATAAAATAATAGCAGTGCCAATAGTCGGCCTGCTCTATCTTGGAGCAATAGGCTCGGTCTTCTGGCTCGATGCTATTTACGGCGTGGGAGTTATAATGGCAATTCCCACAGCGCTATTTAATTAATCATCTTGAAAAAAGAAAAATAACGGCCACTCGTAAGCGCTATCGGTGTCGCATGGTTTTTGCATTTACGGAGAAGATAAGAGGGGCAAGCTTGCATATTGATATTTGCCGCTGAAGGCAGCCGCTATGTTCCTGAGGGATGGCAATCTTGAAAAAGTGGATATATGGAATTGGGCTCTGTTTGCTACCGATCACGTATGTCGGGCTTATGCTCTCAACGGGCGAACCTGTTGACTGGGTGGTGCTTGGCCTGATGGCTATTATCGTTCTGCCGATTCTTGTGTTCAGCAGCGCAATCAAGAAGATGGAGAAAGAATTCAACGCCTTATCCGATGAAGAAAAGATCAAAGCCATTGCTAAGGCAGCAAAAAAGATAATACGCAGGTTTCTGGGGTAGGAAAGAAATTAGGGCCGTCCATTTAAGAGGATAAGAGGGTCAGACTTGCCTATTGACATTTGCTCTTATTTTCTCTATTACCATTTTAACCTAAGCCCTCAAAAGAAAAAGGGGTTACCCATTTTAAAAAACACCTGTCAAGAGCGTCTGCCATTAATACAAAGCCAATATGGCAAGGCCGTTGAAAATTGAAAAAGAAAAGAACTCCTAAAATAATATAAATGACCGATACCTTTGGCTCTGAAGAGGGGTCATGGGGGCACCCATTTGCTTTGTAAATCTATAACATATTATAGGAAATCAGAATGATAATATTAAGGATTTCTTTGCCCTAATATATAAAAAAATGATATAATCCTACTATAGGATATAGAGGATAAAATAAACTTTGAGCCCAACAGTATTCAAAATTGGAAACTATAGATTTCACTTTTTCTCTAAAGAAGAAGATAGAATACATGTTCATATTATTTCTCCTGAAGGAGAAGCAAAGTTTTGGTTAGAACCCACTATTTCATTAGCAAATTATTCGGGTTTTTCAGCAAAGCAATTGAATTCTTTACAAAAAATTGTGGAAAGGCGTAAAAATGAAATTATTAAAAAATGGAAAGAGCATCTTAAAACCAGAAATAACTAATATTTCAGAACATGGATTCTGGATATTTTTGAAGGGCAAAGAATATTTTCTGTCCTTCAGTGAATACCCATGGTTTAAAGATGCTAATATATCATCAATATCTGATGTGGAGTTAATTCACAATCATCATTTGTACTGGCCTAAACTAGACGTTGATTTATCCACAGAAATTTTAGAAAATCCTGAAAAATATCCATTAACATATAAATAAAATTTTAACCATGTCTTTTACATTGGCTCTGAACAAAGTCTGCTAACGCCTTACAGTCTCCTTCTGAACATTGCAAAGAAACGCTCCATTATCTTTTCCTTGAATGGCCTTTTTAACCATTCATCAATCTCTATTTTTTCTGATTGCCTTAAATCCTCATAAAAAACCTGCTCCATCTGTTTGCCAAAACCGTCATCTAAGATTCCGACATTTCCTTCATCATTCCTTCTCAGGGATTGAAAATCCAGATTTGCAGAGCCGACAATGCTGAAGCAGCAGTCAAACACAGATGTCTTGGCATGTAGTATCTCTCCATGATAATAATATATCTCAACTCCTGCCTTTAATAATCTGGTAAAGAATGCCCTTCCAGCATAATATGCAGCTAAAACATCGCTCTTGCCAGGGACAAGAAGCTTTATATTAACACCCCGTTCAACTGCATCCTCAAGGCTCTTTAGCATTATTTTGCTTGGAATGAAATAGGCTGTAGTAAGATATATAGTCTCACGTGCTGAATTAATGCTGTAATAAAGGAGTTTTCTCATCCTCTTTCTTCCCTTGGATGAGGAAGCAAAAACCGGGATTATTGAGACTCCGTCTGAAAAAAACTCTCCCCTCCCCTGCCATTGCAATGGCTCTCCTCCCCATGTCTTCCAGCTCTTATTGAATATATTTAGAAGAACAGAGACGACAGGCCCCTCAACCAAGACACCTGTGTCCCTCCAGCCCTTTATTTTTCTTCTGCGGAATTTATATCCCCTGTATTCATTTGCAATGTTTAAACCGCCTGTGAATGCCTTGATGCCGTCAACTATTATCAGCTTTATATGGTCGCGGATAAGATATTTGCGCGGCGACTTCCATTCAAAAGTCCGGGAGGCGCGCAGTTGAACGCCTGCATCTTTTAATTCTAACCAGAAGGATTTTGATGTATATAAAGAGCCGAAATGGTCATAGAGGAGGTATATCTTTACGCCTTCCCTTGTCTTTTGCTTTAGCAGGTTTCCGAACTCTATCCCTGTCTCATCATCCCTGAAGATATAAAATTCTATGCATACATATTCCTTAGCATCACGAACAGAGTTAAAAATTGCATCAAAGGCATCCCTTCCCTTCCAGAGAAGCTTAACCCTGTTGCCGCCAGTGAAGCCTGTTCCTGCAAGGTTTTCTATTATATGTCTGTCTAACTTTCTTTGTGGTTTTTCTGATAAAGCCATTAATTTGGTGCCCCCGACACGATTCGAACGTGCGGCCAACAGTTTAGGAAACTGCTGCTCTATCCTACTGAGCTACGGGGGCATTTATGTTTTGGTAGGTTTTATTATTTTTTAATAACTAATAAGTGATAATATGCTCTGGCCATTCAGCTTGTCTCTCCCTTTCAGCCCTGACAGTTCAATCAGAAATGCTATTCCAACGATTGTGCCGCCAAGCTGCTTTATCAAATCAACTGCGGCAGACATTGTCCCGCCAGTTGCCAAAAGGTCGTCAACAATCAAAACCTTTTCACCCGGAGAAACAGCATCCTGATGTATTGCTAATGTATCTGTGCCGTATTCAAGCTCATACTTTGCCTCATACACATCGCTTGGGAGTTTACCGGGTTTTCTTACTGGAATAAAACCTGCGTTTAATTGATAGGCAAGCGGCGCTCCAAAGATGAACCCCCTTGATTCAATACCAACAACCTTTTGAACACCCTCGTCTTTATAAAAGGCTGCAAATTTATTTATTACTTTGCTAAATGCATCCCTGTCCTTTAATAATGTTGTAATATCTTTAAATAGAATCCCTTCTTTTGGGAAATCAGGTATCTCTCTTATCTTTGACCTCAGCTCCATCTTTCTAGCCAGCCTCCTTTAGTTTTTAATTATAACAGCTCTTCAAACTTTATTGACCTTTTGTTTGTTATAAATCTCAATTTTGCCAATGATGTTGCCTCAATCTGCCTTACCCGTTCCCTTGTAATGCCAAACTGCTTGCCTATAACCTCAAGCGTCCTCGGCTCGCTACCGTCCAGACCAAATCGCATTGTTATAATCTCTCTCTCCATCTCCTTCAGCAGGTCAAGCCATTTGATTATCTCTTCTCTTCTCTTAATCCCTTCTGTTGTCTTTGCAGGCGACAGGATTGCTGTATCCTCAATTATATCCTTTAATGAGTTCTCATCCCTATCGCCCAGCGGCCTGTCAAGGGAATAGGTCTTTCTTATTATCTGCCTTATCTTTCTGACCTCTTCAACCGCAACCCCCATCTTTTCTGCAACCTCTTCAACAGACGGCTCTCTTCCCAAATCCTGAATAAGTGGTCCAAGCACAGACATAAAGCTGTTAATGCTCTCTGCAATGTGCACCGGGAGGCGGATTGTCCTTGTCTGATTAATTATTGCCCTTTCAATAGACTGCCTTATCCACCACGATGCGTATGTGCTGAACTTAAATCCCTTCTCATATTTAAATTTTTCTACTGCCTTCATCAGGCCAAGATTCCCCTCTTCTATTATATCTGAAAAGGGAAGCCCGCGGTTGATGTATCTTTTCCCAATGTTAACCACAAGGCGCAGGTTTGATTCTATCATCTTCTGCCTTGCAGCCTCGTCGCCTTTTATTATCCTCTTTGCAAGCTCCTGCTCCTCATCAAATGTCAGGAGCGGCGATTTCCTGATCTCTTTAAGATATGAACGGATTGTATCTAAGCCGCCCTCTTCTTCTACCTCATTATCTGCTTCTGCTTTTTCTTCCTCAGCATCCTCTTTTAATGCCTCTGCAAAGGGGTCGTCGGTTTCCTCATGACTTATATCATTTTCCCTTGCATCTTCCTCTTTTAATAATCCGTCATCTACTTCTAATTCAAAAGACTTCTTCTTTTTTGAGATCATATTGCCTCCAAAGGCTTTTTAAATATTATAACAAAAAATTTCTTAAGGCAAGAAAAAAAGAGGATTAATAGGTTTCTCCTCCCTCCTTACCTCAAAATGAAGGTGATAGCCGCTTGCATTGCCGCTGTTGCCGACCCTTCCTATCACCTGCCCCTTCTTTACCTCATTCCCTTCTTCAACGATATTTTCAGAATTATGCGCATACACAGTAGAAAAATCACTATTATGTTTAATAACTATCATCTTGCCGTAATCATTAAAACTTCTTCCAGAAAAGGATACCACGCCGCCTGCTGCTGCCTTTATCGGCGTTCCCTTGGGAACACTTATATCAACACCATCGTGTTTCTTGCCATTCCTGCTGCCATAGGGAGATGTAACCTTGCCATTTACCGGCCAGATAAGCTCAATTTCCCCTCTATTAACAGATGGAGGGATAGACACCTTTTTGGCGAGCGCTTCATGCGGATTATATATCTCAACCTCCAATGCCTTTTCAGCATTTGGAATAAAAATCAGCCCGCCTGTTTTTATTTCAGTTGCATCCTCAAGATTATTTGCCTTTGCAAGAAGCTCTAAATCTATGCCGTATGTCTTTGCAATGCGCCAGAGTGTCTGGCCCCTCTTTATCTTATGGTAAACGCCTTTGCCGTCGGTTTGCTTTGTGGGAATTGTAGAACATGAAATAGTTGAAAAAACAATATTGACACTAACCAATAATACAGGAATCCGTAAAAGGAGTCTTCTAATCTCTTTAACCTCCTTTTTCTGCTCTATCAAAATTTGATAGAAAAATCAGCATAAAGCCCTTCATAATTCTTCCATTCAATCTTTACATCCAGAACCCTTGCTGCACTCGGGCCTGCCTTTAGTTTTTCAATAAATTTTTTTATGCTATCAGTCTCGCCTTCCACTTCTACCTGAACCCTGCCGTCCGGAAGGTTTTTTGAAAATCCTCTTAAGTCCAATTCTGCTGCTGTATCCTCTGTAAAAAATCTGTATCCAACACCCTGCACCCTGCCGCTTATAAATATCTCTGCCCTTCCCTTGCTGTTAAGCATATCCATGAACCTTCATAATTGGTCGGGGCGAGAGGATTTGAACCTCCGACATCCTGGTCCCGAACCAGGCGCGCTACCGGGCTGCGCTACGCCCCGAATAAGTATGCTGAATAAGTATCTATAATATACTAAATATATTCAGGCTTGTCAAACAAATTAATCCTTATTAACCTCTTTTTCGTCAAGATAGGTTTTGCCCTCATCAATCTGTATGGTTTTGCCAGTAATCAATGAAAGATTATCATGGAATCTCTCAGCCTTTTTGGATGCCTCATCAAACTTTCTTGAAGACATATCTATATTCTTCCCAAGGCTGCCAAAGACATCCATAAACCTTCCAAATCCCTGCTGAAGCTCTGTAAGGCTTCCCCTGATCTCCTGCGCCTGCTTTTCAATGTGCATACCGCGCAGGCCGTAGGCAATTGCCATCAGATAGGCGTAAAAGCTATTAGGCGATACTGGAACCACATGCCTTTCCAATGCATAAGATAAGAGCCCTTTTTCTTCAACAAAGGCATCGTCCTTAATAATCACTTCGTAGAATATATTCTCTGCAGGTATATACATCATTGCAAAGTCATAGGTTCCTTCATCAGGCCTGATATATTTTTTTGCAATCTCATTGATTTGATTTTTCAGGTCTCTTGCAAAATCCTTCTTTGCGTTTTTCTTGTCTGCCTCTCCTTCTGCCTTTTCTATCCTGTTAAAACTGTCAAGTGGAAACTTTGAATCAATAGGCACCAGATTATCGCCCAATCTTATTACTGCATCTACCCGCTCGCCTGATTTAAAGGAATATTGCATAGTATAATTTTTTGTTGGAAGTATCTGCTTTAGCAGATCCTCCAAAAAAAGCTCGCCGATATTGCCGCGAAGCTTTGGCGGTTTAAGTATATCCTGAAGTTTATTTATATCCTTTCCAAGCTCATGCATGTTCTTTGCAGTTTCAGAAAGCTCGCCGAGCTTCTGCCTTACATCTGAAACCACCTTAGTAGTGCCTTCAAGCTGCTGAGAGATATTGCCCTGGGTCTTTGTAAGCTGTTCATGCATTGCGTTTCTCAAAGAGTTTATATTCTGATTAAATACATCAACCATAGATGTAAGCTGCTTATTTATTGTCTCAAGATTCTTTACCTGTCCTTCGCTTAGTATCCTCGGCACATCTGTCTGATGTTTCTGCATCTCCATCATTTGTCTGCTGAGTTCAAGGAGCTGCTGCTGGAACATATCTGCAGTTTCAGGCCTCTTTTGCATCCTCCATATAGTTAAAAATGCTATTGCAGCCCCTGCAATTACTACTGCAAGCAATATTATCACAGCTTCATTTGACATTAGTTTAATCTAACATATAACTTATCTAAATTTCAATATTAATTACATACACTCCAATATAATGCAGCGAAAAAAACATGCAATGCGCTTGACAAGTTAAATAAAATTAAGTATGCTTCCCTGCACAATTAGTAGCTTCCTTGTTTATATAGCAAGAATGGAAGCTACAAACATACAAAAGAGATTGCAATGGGGCTGCGAGCCAAGAGAAAATCAGTCAAAATATTTTAAAAATATAACAGTTCTCGGCTCGCTAAGGTTAACTGGACCTTTATGTTATAGGTTCAATTACCTGATAACTATTTAAAACAGGGGGGGAAGAACTTGAAGCCACTTGTTTGCCGCTCTTTGTGGCAGCCAATAGCGCTGCTGTCCGCTTTTTTCCTTTTTTTTCCATCCATCGCATGGTCTATTCCTTCACCTGACCTTGTCATCAATATGTTTGCAAGCGGCGCCCAACTCATTGGTCTGGGAGCTGCAGTGCTTGGCGCCGGTTTTCTCGGACGGCGCCGCACACAAGGTACGCTGTCGCGCAGCTCACGATGGCTCTTTTGGTCTGTTTCATTACTCTTATTCATTTCCCTGTCTGCAAACCTTCTGCAGTATCTGCGGCATGCTGATGAACAGAATCAGCGCATTCAGACCAATCTCTGGCGCTCCTCAAAAGAGGCAGGGAAAAAGGTCGGTGATACAAGCCTAAAAACACTGGCATTCAGCGAACAGATGAAAAACCCGTATGGAATCAGCACAGATACCCTATCTGTCTGGCTTAAGGAAGGCCGGCAGATGAATATTATTGATGTACGTGAAACAGAGGAGTATGAATTCGGCTATATTGCCGGTGCAATACACAGCCGCTACCCTGATACCCAGCTAAATGCAGATAGGCTGCTGACAAAGGATCGGGAAAATGTTCTGCTCTGCTATTCAGGCAATCGCAGCTCCGAGCTGTGCATAGAGTTTGCCAAACAGGGCATCTCATGCCGCTTCATGATTGGAGGATATGAGAAGTGGCTTACTGAAAATCGCCCGCTGACAGGGACAGAGAGCAAGAGGGTTGATCTGCGGGACTTGCCAGCGCATCCTCGACATGATGCATTGCTGGATACCCCCAGGGTTATGGAAATGTTTCTCAGTGGCAAAACCCTGTTTATAGACGTGCGCTACCCGGGAGACTTTGCCCAGCAACATCTGCCGGATGCCATCAACATACCTTTACGAAAGATGACAACACCTGAAATTGATGCGGCCATTGCGGATATTCCGCGCAAACCCATTGTTATACCCTGTTATGACAAACGTAGTTGTTTTTATGCCAAGGTGTTAGGTGTAAAATTATGGCGCCGCGGCTATGATTACCAAGGGCGATATACTGTACCGCATGAGTTCGCAATACCTGCAAAAGAAAAGCAGTATGTTGCTGAGTGGCGTGCGAGCCAAGAACAACAGACGCTCTTAGGCATAGCGCTTTCTCCATTGCACACCTTGCTGGCATCGGCTTCTGAAAGAACAGGTTCTCTTGCTGCTGCCATTATAGTAACATTGGCATTACTGCGTCTCATGGTGCTTCCAATCAGCTACAAATCTGAGCGTGACAGTTTTATTCAGAAAAAAATAACACATGAGATACATGCGTTAAAGGAACGTTGGAAGAGGGATAGCGCCCGGATGGGCCGTGCGCTGATGCGTTTGTATAAACGTGAAGGCCTGACTCCTGGCTGGAATCTAATAGGCAATATAATACAACTAATTTTATTCCTGCTGTTTTTCTCTGTTGTGCAGACAATTTCCACTGGTTCTGCTGAGCCGTTTTTATGGATACCTGAGCTCGGCAAACCAGACCCCCTGCGGCTGCTGCCTCTTGTCGTGGCAATTCTTATTGCCGCGTATCTTCTGAATATGAAGCCAGAGCGTACGCGTCTTTATTTTGCAATAAGTCTTGGCGCAGCGGTATTACTTATGATTATAACAGTGCCGTTGAATGCAGCAGCAAATCTCTATCTTGTGGGAAGCCTTGCATTTCTTACTGTGCAGAACCGTGTGATGCATTCGGTATTCCAGCGCCGATTACAATACAAAGCTGCTGCAGCTCCGATTAAGAAGGCTGATGCCAGTATAGTTATGCTCAAGGATGCCCATCATTTCGCCGGGTCAGGCAACAAGGCCTCCAGGCTTGGGCAGATGTTAACAGATGATTTGCCTGTACCTGACGGTTTTGTGGTTACGGATACGCTCTTGTGCAGCGTAGAGAGCACTGATGAACAAGGGCTTGCAGAACACGAACGTGCATCAATTTATAAGGCCTTTGACCGCATAGGACTGAAAAATGTGGCAGTACGCAGCACAGGCAATGCTGAGGATGGTGAAAAACAGAGTTTTGCAGGCGTATTTGAATCAGTCCTGAATGTCACCCGGGCAAACCTGATTGAGGCAATTGTTAGGGTAAGAAATTCCTATGGTAATGCCTGTGTCAAGACGTACAGCACTGAGACGCACTGCCGAGGCAGTGTACTGGTACAGGCCATGATTCCGGCAGAGTACGCTGGCGTGCTGTTCACACGGCATCCATCTTCTACAGGCTCTATGCTCATTGAGTTTGTAGAAGGACTTGGTGAAGGGCTGGTCAGCGGTAATGTAAAACCTCATGCTGCACAATATGGAAGAGCGAGCGGCATGCCGCTGGATAATACTATTAATATGCCTATTGACTTCAAGCCATTGATTCAATTAGGTAACAAGGTGGAGAAACTGTTTCGCTGCCCACAGGACATTGAATGGGCATACGTGCAAGGGCAATTCTTCATTCTCCAGTCGCGGGATATAACCACAACCGTAACCGAAGGGCACAGTCCTCATGCTGTTATGGAGACCGAGCGCCAGAGACTGCTCCATCTTACAGGCGGTGAATCGGATTCTGAAAAGCCGATTTATATCCAAAATGAGCTTGCAGAGCTGCTGCCCAGACCCACGCCGATGAGCTTGTCGCTCATGGAGTCGCTATGGTCATTCGGCGGGGCAACTGATATTGCCTGCTCGAGACTGGGCATTGCTTACTATCTCCATGATGATTCACCACCTTATATCGTTACCCTCTTTGGTTCGCTTTATGTCAATAACACTGAAGGAATGCGGCGTCTGGCAAAGGGAACTGGCGCACTTGCCTCTTTCCGTCTTTCAAGGCAGGCAGAACAGATTGAGCAGGCATTTATGAATGAGTTCCTGCCGCAATTTCAAAAAGATATGCGTCTGCGTGAAGCGCTGGATCTTTCACGGCTGAGCATATTGGAATTGGTCCATCTGTTTGAGGAATGGCGCATCTATTTTGTAACAGAGGCCTATGTGCATGCAGAAATCATTAACATCGCTGCTGATTTTTATTTAAAAGCAGCGGAGCGCGCATTAAAGAAGCGCAGCATGGACACAGCAGCGTATCTTGGCGCAGGGCCAAAGACCCTGATGCAGTGCGCCTATGAATTGCTGCCTGAGATTAAAAGCGGCAAACGTGTGCTTGCTGATTTTCTCACCATTTATGGCCACAGATCCATGCATGATTACGAGTTGGCTGAACCGCGTTATCATGAACTCCCGGACTCACTGACTGCGCTTGTGGAAACAGCTGCGGCTATAGCGCCTGTTACACAGGCCGAGATACCGGAGAGCAGGTACTTAAAGGCAGTTATAGAGCGTGCCCAACGATTTCAGAGCCTTAAAGAAGATGCCAAGCATCATTGCATGCGGGCATTGGCCTCACTCAGGCCATTGGCCCTGGAGCTGGATGAACGGCTGCGGCTTGACAATGGGATTTTCTACTTGCGGGCAGAGGAGATTATAGAACTTCTGCCTGCTAATATAGATAGCGCTATGGAAATAATCCATGTGCGCAAACAGCAGAATGAGACGTTTAAGGCTATTACTCTTCCGACAGAACTGTCTGTGCTGCAATTGGAAAAGATAGTATTTGATTCTAACGGCCGTATTAATTCACACTTTGAAAATGCTGGCGCATTGTCCGGCAAACGTGTTTCAGGCCACTCCGAGATCATTGTCCCTGTTCGCATCCTTGAGCAGCCTGAATGTATGGCAGATTTTCAGGACGGCGAGATTATTGTAGCACGTTTTGCAGAGCCTGATCTGTATCCGCTCTTTCCAAGGGCTGCCGGCATTGTTACCGAGGTTGGCGGATGGCTTAGCCACATGGCCATTATAGCCAGAGAATATCAGTTGCCTTGCATTGTGCAGGTACATGGCGCCATGAACAGCCTTAAAACAGGCCAGAAGGTCCGTTTGCGTGCAGATGGTATAGTGGATCGCCGATTAGTCACACGGGAGCGGCGGCAGCAGGCAGAAACAGTTTCATTAGACAGGCGCTGCCATGACCGCCGCCAATCAGGGCAGCAAAAAGCCATTTGACATTCAATTTTATATTGTTCAATGTAGTTTAAAATATTCAGTGGCATCTCCAAAAATTTGCTGCTAAACTAATCCAATGACTGAAGAAAAGACTGTAAGGCAGGAAATCAGAAACCTTCTTACAGATAATCTCCTTACTGCAAAAGATATTTCAAAAATGATAAGGATAAAGGAAAAGGATGCTATTGACCATCTTAATCATATTGCCAAGTCTGTTGGAAAAAAGAATTTTATAGTTGAACCTTCAATGTGTATGAAATGCGGCTTTGTGTTTAATAAAAGGGAGAGGCTTACAAGCCCAGGCAGATGCCCTATCTGCAAGCACGAAGGCATATCAGAGCCGAGGTTTGGGATAAAAAAAGGAGAATGACTCTATCAGGCTTTTCAGAAAAAGGTTTGACACCCCCATAAGGCTGGTATATAATTTATTTTAAGGAGGTGAGTGCATTATGGAGATAGCGCCAAGGATTGAAGTGGACGAAAAAATTCGTTTTGGGAAGCCTGTGATAAAGGGGACCCGTGTTCCAGTTGATTTAATTCTCGGCAAACTGGCTGGTGGTATGACCTACGAAGAAGTTATATCTGAATATGACTTAACAAAAGAAGATATATTGGCTGTCTTAGATTATGCCGCAAAGCATCTGGCAGATGAAGAAGTTAGGGCTGTAGGTTAAAATGACGAAATTTTTAATTGACGAGGATATGCCAAGTAATTGCCCATTTTCCTAATGAGGTGACTACCTCTGAATTGAACAATAGTATAATCAATGCCTTTAATAGTCTTTACGAGGCAGATTTTAAAAGCAACCTGATTATTATTGAGCCCGGAAAGATCAGAATCAGAAGAAAGTAGTATAATACCGCAATGCTTCCCTTTTACAGGCAGGTTCACAGATGACCTGTTTATGCTGGTTTTAAAAAAATGAATTTTGAAGGCGCGAGCCAAAAAAATTTGCTGTGATTAAGGTTAATGAAACAAGGAGCAGAAAACTGCCATAAAGCAAACACAGGGATAGGCTGATATTTCAAGACACGACCCTTATTCCCTCATGAGGGAGAAGAAGGATTTGGCGGCAGAGGTTGAAAGGGTGGCAGAGAGGTTAAGAGCAAATGTCAATAAGCAAGTCTGACCCCAATTTCTGACCCCAATTTCCTTATGCTTGCTGAAGCCGATGACCAATCTCTGTTTCTTCATTTACGATGCTCTTACAAACTAAAATTATAGGTATGCCCTGTATTAAAATACACATTTGAACATGCCTTAAAGGTGTTTAAGTGGATTAGTATATTGGTCTCTATGGAATGATACCCGCCGCCAAGACAGATAGCCACTGGAATCCCAGCCTCCTTTATCATGCCAAAAACAATCTCATCCCTTTTTGCTATCTCTTTCAAGGATAATGGGCCATTTCTTGCCATAGGGTCTCGCTCAAAGACATCTGCTGCTGCCTTGTATATGACATACTGCGGAAAACCGCTTTTTAACTCTTTAGAGAGTTTTTCTTTTAATAATAGCAGGTATTCATTATGCATAACATAAAGGCGGGAGAAAAGATATCCCATTGAGAG
The DNA here is from genome assembly GCA_023248415.1 of Nitrospirota bacterium. GTDB lineage: Bacteria > Nitrospirota > CAKKRA01 > 9FT-COMBO-42-15 > 9FT-COMBO-42-15 > 9FT-COMBO-42-15. Next base: position 4,303 of record JAHFEP010000038.1, on the reverse strand, counting down.
ATTATGGAGATACTCTGCCTGATTGCAGGCTGAGATTATGTCATCCGTTCCATTCCCTATGTGATAATCGCAGTCAAGTATTAAACCTTTTAAACCTGATTCTTTATGTATCTTCTCTGCTGCAATATTTAAATCATTAAAAGGACAAAGGCTTCCGCCCATAAAATATTTTGCATGATGAAAGCCTGTGCTCATACTCATTGTTGGCTCGCCTGTGGAGATGGCATAGGCTGCTGCTGCATGTATGCTGGCTGTTGCATAAGGTATTGCAGCCACAAGCTCCTCGCTCCATGGAATTGCACAGCTCTCTGCAAGCTCAATAGGTGTGCCTGTCCTGACTGCTTCTACATAACCAGGCTCATGGCAAAGCTCAAAGTCCTTCCATGTAAAAGGCTTGTAAGTGTGATGTTCAAAGTTTAACCCCTCTTTTTGCAGGGCTTTAAAAAGCGCCCTTGGCTTTTCCATAAAGAAATACTTTTCCCCTGCAACTTTTTGAATATTTGCTACAACACTAAGGGGATGATAGAAGACCTTGAGTTTCTTTAGCTCACTCATGCTAATCATTTCCCTTCCTGCAATGAGCAGAACATAATAATCACTTAAAAGTTATCTGCCGTGAAATGAAGATTTAGGCAGTGGGCTTTTTAAGTGCTTTTCGTATATCAATTATATGGTATGGGATGCGTACCTCTATTCCCGATCCAGCATTCCTATTCACCCTCTCACAAATATCCTCTAAAATATTTCTTAAATGCTGTGGCTAATACATTTCTGGATATACCTAAAACCTGCTTTCGGTTTTTTCTCGCATTTTCTAAACCAGTACCTGATATATTACCATGCCTAATATCTAGAGCGGCTGCTGTTAAGGGGTCAATTAATGTTTTGCATGTTCCTACTTTTTTATGCATTTGCTCCCAGTGCTGCTTAGTAATATCAGTTTTGGCACCTGTAATAGCTCTGCAGGTATTCTCCAAAGCTCGGTAAGCATAAAAGAATGAATCATCACCTTCTTCTTGTAAAGATGTAACGCAATCTTTTAATGCCAAACGGAATAATTGGTGATGTTGAAATTTTGAGAAGATATGCGCACACTTTTTCCATGTAACATTAATACGGGCATTTCTTCGAGGTTGCGAATATCTCGAAACATATACACCAATAAGATTCTTGACTGATTCAATTTCTTTAGCCTCTATCCAATTCGTTAATCTAAATTTTAACAATATTTTGGATCTAAAAATAAATAAAGCAATTATCAAGGAAAATAACTCTTTTATAAAAGGATTTATTTTATCAAATGGGTCAACAACTCCTGATTTCCAAATGCAAATCAAATCCAGATTTATATCGAGAGTCCAGCCGTCACCAAGACTTAATTCACCTGGGTTGAAATCCTTGCACTCTTCAAATGGCTCTAACTTTCCAATAAAGAAATAAGTTGAATTTTTGCTCATAATTTATATCTCATGGCTACAGATCAGTAGCTCGCTTTAGTGATTATCGCGTGGGGTTAAGTGGATTTTTAACCCGCTACTGATATCCTGCGCCTTGACAAAAGGAGATCTTCAAATGTTGGGCACTGTTCTTTTCATTTACAACTCAATATTTCATTATGAATATGTGGCTTGTTGGAATAATTTGTACTTTCTATCTAATCTCATAGATTCCTTAGAATTTTTATATAAAAATTCAGCTAATAATTTACACTGATTCCCAGTATATCTAAAATAGTATGACTTTTCTTTTTGATACAAAGTTCTCTTTGGCAGGCTATTTTTATAAAGATTATTTAATAGTTCTTCAATAAATTCTTTGGAACCACTTACAAAGCTTGCTGAAATAGAATTATTTTGTTTGTCAATATAAACTGAACCATCTCCATCCCAACAACCTCTTATAAAGTGATTAAGATATTCTTCTGGCACTTTTGGAAATTTGATTGTTAAGCTTTTATTTGGAGATACACCTAACCTAATAAGATCCTCATAAATATCATCACTATTGAGGTGAAAATAAAATATTTGACCAGAAACAGTATTGGAAAACTCCTTCCTTTTCCTAAACAAAAGCTTTGCTTCAGAATTCATCAATTTTAAGACTTTTGTAAGTAATTCTGGTTCCTTTTGAGAAATGGTCAGCCGACTTATCCTAATTGTATCTTTTGTCTGAGGATCTCGTAAAATACTAGGTCTAATATTTCCATCTGTATACACTATACCTAAAGCATATGCCATTTCAGGTGACCAGCGCTTAAAGAAATTATCGTTTACTTTGCTTTTACTGAGAGTTACTTCTGAAATCTGTCCATTTTCATCCACTCTCTCAAATTTAACTTTATTTCGATTGAGCGCTAATTCTCTTGCTTTAATTTTATTACGGATTGGAATCTCAAATTCTTTTATCTTTTTAAATACATATTGTCTAGAACATTTTGCAATTGCAGCAATATCAGAAAGAGATTCTTCATTTCTACAATAATGTTCAAGTAAAAATTCTTTGGTCAGTATATTTGAAGCATTACCTTTCTCAGATTTGATGGGGGAGTGTTTTGTTTCAATAAACTTTTGATAACATAATTCGCAAAGACCCCTTGCGCGATGTTTTATGTCGGATGTTCCACAATTTTTGCAGCAGTTATAATTTAATGACCACATATAATTTAAGGCTGGCACTGCATCGGCTATTGACCGACATGTTATTTATTATTATAGGAACACGTTCCTTCTTTCATTGGCTTACCTTTCTTATTCCTCAGCATAGCGGCTATTCTACAAAACAAATACTCTTATGTTCACTTATGTCGATAAAATAATAGGGGATATGTTTCCATTATTACATCCCTATCGAGTCACAACTGTGCAAGAAAGTTCTCGGCCACAATCATTCTTTTATTGTCTGCTGACAACCTCTCAATCATCCGTCTGATACCCCAATACAAGCCTTCGACCAACAGCACCTTCTTTTGGCTTGTTGCTGTAACCGTCGCCGACATGGTCGGCCTAGTTTGAGAAATTTCCAGCTGTTCAATTTGTTTCTCCATCAGACCGCGGTCTTGGCCACTGCCACTTGTGGTCTTCAATCGCTTTACTTTGACCACGATTCCCTTAGACTTCTGTTTTAGGTCCAAACCGAGATCATGAGTCAGTGGATTACGAAACACGTTATAGATGGCATCCGCAGCATCCGCTGTAGGCAAGATACCTGTTGGTTCAAGATCCCATGGATAGTAGTCCTTAAGCAAACCAATAAACCTATCTCCAACATTACCTTGCTGCTTGTAGAGAGTTGTGGAAATACCTCCGATTACCGACATTAGTACATGCGAGATAGCGAAATTGCAGCCTGCAGCAATGCGGTAGTTCATTACAGGCAATCTGAGCATGCTGTGTACATCGCTAAAACTCAGCATCTCAATATGCACGATTAGTTCTCGTACCTTTTGAGGGGTCGAGGCATCCAGAACAAGAGATTTGTAAGCCATAAGAGGTCACTTCACGAGGCATAGGACACATAACGTTAAATCTTGGATTATCACTTTTAATGCACTACTGCATTTATAATCTTATTTGCCTCATTATAATCATAACGCAAATCACGATAATCCGCTTAATAGATTCGCTTTTTGATATAATCCTAATTGGATAACATGGTATTTGTCAAGGCTTTTTATAAATTGCTTGGTAGAAATGTAGATAAGGCATTGGGATTTTTCACCTGACAGGTAATCTTGAAAAATAGACAGCCCTATTCCCCTTCCTGCCAATTATAAAAACTTTTCTGTGTGTCCATCAAATCGGGGGAATATCCCCTGCCTTTACAGCAATGTTTGATGCCTTGCTTATAACATGATAGTTTGTAACAACTGCGCCGTCCTGCCTGACAATAAAACCGCTGCCTTGGCTTATTGGCTCACCTTTCTGATTATAAGCCACAACTACCACAACAGCCTTGTTGTTTTCCTTAAAAATCTTATCAGCATCGGCAAAAGAAATGGCAGGCAAAAGCATTCCTGCAATTAGAAGGAGGGTGATAAAAAAGATTTTTTGTTTAATAGTGTTCATTTATATTTTACTTGTTAGGAGGACAGCCTCATCACTGCAGGCATAAAAAGTATATTCCCTATATGAAAAAAGGTCAATACGAAATTATGTTAAGTGGACTGCGTCTTTGCTTTTGGAGCAAGCACACAGGAGCAGGTCTACACCCTGCACAACCACAGCCCATTGCTGATATGCCCTGCCATTAAATTAATTTATAATTTTTTAGCAATGACCGCATCATTTATAAATATCTCCTCTCG
>JAHFEP010000343.1 GCA_023248415.1 Nitrospirota bacterium | reverse complement strand
TTATCACAGGCGCTGTCTGGGCAAATTATGCATGGGGCACATACTGGAGCTGGGACCCGAAAGAGACATGGTCTGCCATTGTGTGGCTGATATACGCAGGCTACCTGCACGCAAGGGTAACGCATGGCTGGAGAGGAGTAAAAACAGCCGTGTTTGCCATAATAGGTTTTCTTGCAGTAATATTCACATACTGGGGTGTGAGCTTTATATTGCCAGGGCTGCATGCTTATGCGTAGTGACCCCTCACCCCAACCCTCTCCCACAAGGGGAGAGGGAGGTTTGTAGAACAACCCTTTTGTAGGCACGGTTTAAACCGTGCCTACAGGCTTTTTACAGAGCAAGAGAGAAGATATGGGGCCGAAAGCTGTTTAGAATAAGCACCAATTAAAAGGAGAAAATACAATGGAAATTATTTGGATATTGCCATTAATTTTTATAATAATAATGATTGCTGCACAATGGAGAATCTTTTCAAAAGCTGGCATGCCTGGGTGGGCTAGTATTGTTCCGATTTTCAATATTCTTGTGTGGCTTAAAATAATTGGAAAACCGTGGTGGTGGTTAATTCTCCTTTTTATTCCGATAGTTAATATATGTGTTATTATTATAATGATACATGGTCTTTCTAAATCATTTGGTAAAAAAAGCGGATTTACTATTTGCCTAATTTTGTTACCTTTCATATTTTTGCCAATACTTGGTTTTGGTAACGCTCAATATATTGGTAACGCTCAATATATTGGACCAGTTAGTGGTAGTAGTAGTATTATCATTGCTGCTGTGGTATTGATAATCCTTGCCGGCATAATTTATTATGAGTGGCAGAATTTTGAGAGTTATAAGCCTGTTGTAATAGGAAGTGCGGCGCCTGACTTTGAACTTAAAGACCTAAGTAAAAAACCCGTGAAACTTTCTGATTACAAGGGCAAGGTGGTTTTTTTAAATTTCTGGGCAACATGGTGCAAGCCGTGCAAGGAAGAGATGCCCTCAATGGAGCTTTTATACAAGGCTATGAAGGGAAAAGACTTTGAAATGATTGCAGTAAGCATTGACAGGGATATAGCAAAGGTGGAGCCCTTTATAAAGGATTTAAAACTTACCTTCCCTGTTCTATTAGACTTTATGGGCAAGGCAGACAGGAGATATAAGCTTACAGGCGTGCCAGAGACATACATAATTGACCAGAACGGCGTTATTGTGGAAAAAATCCTCGGACCAAGGGACTGGACAAGGCCAGAGAGCCTTCAGACAATTTTGGAGCTTTTAAAAAAGGGGCAAGGAAAATGAAAAAGTTATTTATACTTGTCTTTATTGTCGGCGCTGCATTTTTATTTGGCTTTTTTAGCGAAAGAATTGTTGGCAAAGAGATTCAATTGGCTGCAGCAGGCGTTCCACAGACCGGCCAGCAGGCGCCGGATTTTACATTAAAGGATGCTTCAGGCAAGGGCATCACGCTCTCTTCCTATAAGGGCAGGGTTGTTATGATAAATTTCTGGGCAACATGGTGCCCTCCGTGCAGGCAGGAGATGCCGTCAATGGAGTCGCTTTTTCAGGAATATAATAAAAAGGGATTTGAGATACTTGCTATTTCCAGCGATTCTCAGGGGGAAAAGATTGTAAAACCCTTTATGGAATTCTATGAATTGTCCTTTACTGCTTTAATGGATACAGACGGCAAGGTTCACTCTGTATATGGTGTTACAGCAATACCGACAACATATATTATTGATAAAAAGGGCGCTATTGCCCAAAAGATTATGGGGCCGAAAGATTGGAAGGACAAGGATGCAAAAAATATGATTGAAAAGCTGTTGCAATAGGAGGTAAAAGTTTTATGTTAGAATCAGGACAATCTATGCCGCTATTTTTGGCGTTTTCAGCAGGACTCTTTTCATTTTTTTCACCATGTGTTCTGCCGCTCGTGCCGTCTTATGTTTCGTACATAACAGGACTCTCTTTTGAGGACCTGACAAACAAGACAGAAAGGACAGATATTCTAAAAACCACTGTCTTTAATTCACTGTTATTTATCCTGGGATTTTCTGTTGTATTTGTTTCCCTCGGCGCATCAGCAAGCTATATCGGAAAACTGATGGTCAGCTATCAGGAAATAATAAGGAAGGTCGGCGGAGTAATAATAATAATCTTCGGCCTCTTTATAATGGGCATCTTAAAGATGAATTTTCTTCAGGTGGAAAAGAAGCTGCATATCAAATCCAAGCCTGCGGGCTATGTCGGCTCATTCCTTGTAGGCA
>JAHFEP010000170.1 GCA_023248415.1 Nitrospirota bacterium | reverse complement strand
AATACGATAACTAAGTAAATTATCTTTTTCATTTTTATCCTCCCTTATTATTTATTTATTGCTATCTGTTCCTGTACCTTTTTTCTAAATTCCAAAGGAGCTTCAATTTTATGAAATGGATTATTCGTTCCACCAGTACCTTTGATTAATATTGTTCCATAATTAAGCATTCTTCCCATTATTCCTTGATCAACCTGTATACCTTCAATCTTTGTTAAAAGGGTTTCAAGAGAACTTCTCCTAATTAACCCGACTTTGATTAAGATTCTTTTATTTGTTACTCCGAACTCAGATGTTTTAAAAGAAATAAAAGCTGAAATCGCCCAAATAATAGAAATCAAAAATAATAGAGAACTTATTGGCAATAGGCTTTTTCCACCAATTAAATACATAGAAGCAATAAGAAAGAGAATTATTGGACCAGCAAAAACGATCCAATGTAGTTTAGCACGATAAACAATCTGTTCTCCATTCATAAGATTATTATCAATATAGCCCATAAGACACCTCCGTTTAAAATAATTTTATTTGCATTTTATTTTCTTTTTTGCAATATAAGTAGATGACGCATCCCTTGCCATATCTTCTGTTTTTTCCTCTTGCCATTGCTTGCCTTATGCAATTATAAAACTTTCGGTAAAATTCTCAACATCTTTTTTATGTTTTTTAGAAAGCTGTCCGAAATTTAATAGAAGCTCAGTATCTTGTCAACAAGGGGGATGAGCTTGTCATGAAGAAATTTTTTGGATTAGTTGTTGAAGCCTAAAGATTCGTATCCTGCACACAGGGATTATATCAAGACTTTGCCTGCTGCAGGCCTTCATAGGCAAGTATTATAAGTATAATTGTAAAGCCGACCAAGACAGTTAAGATATTGGCGAACTGCCATTTGATTATTGCGAAGAAGATAAAAAGAAAAAGGATTAGCTTGAATGTATATTGAAATATAATAACACCCTTTCCGCCTCCTGATTCGGGATTGATAATGCTGTAGACAAAACGGATAAGGATAATAAAATTGAGGATGCCTATTGCGCCGCCTATAATAATGCCTGCCGCCTCATGAAAAGAAAAAAAAACGAGCGATATTAATGCTCCTGCTAATGCTGCAATCGCCCCCTTTATTTGCAGTGCCTTAATGAGAATCCTTGCCTGATTCATTATTCTCCTTCTTCCTTGACTGTCTAATAACAACCTGAATAACACTCTTAAACCCTGCTGCAATGCCAATCAGCAAAAACAGTATCATCAGCCATGGTGAAGTATTAAATTTTTTATCAAGATAAACGCCTGCTGCAAGGCCAATGAAGGTGGCAAAGACCATTGTAAGCCCTAACGTGCTGAGCATTGCAATGGTCTTTAATAATCCTTTATCCTCTTCCTTCATAGAGTGGTTTTGAATGCATCGTATGCTGTTTTGATAGTCCTTTCAATCTCCCTCTCTGTATGCGCTGTTGAAAGGAACATTGCCTCAAACTGTGACGGCGCAAGATTAACGCCTTTTTCAAGCATTGCTAAAAAGAATCTTGCATACGCCTTTGTGTCAGATGTCTTTGCAGATGCAAAGTCAATTACACTATTTGATGTAAAGAAGGTGCATAGTATGGAGCCGACCCTTGTGTGGCATGCAGAGATGCCCGCCTTTTTTGCAGCGTCCTTTATGCCTTCTGCGAGATAGGCTGATTTTTTTTCAAGCTCCTTATACACACCCTTTTTTAAAAGCTTCAGTGTCTCAATGCCTGCTGTTACTGCAACAGGGTTGCCTGATAATGTCCCTGCCTGATAAACAGCGCCTAATGGCGCAATCTTTTCCATTATATCTTTTCTGCCGCCATAAGCGCCGATTGGCAAGCCGCCGCCAATAATCTTTCCCAAACATGTCAAGTCCGGCTTTATTCTGTAATATTCCTGCGCGCCGCCATAAGCTAATCTGAAGCCTGTTATCACCTCATCAAAGATAAGCAATATATCGTTCTCAGCAGTTACCTTTCGCAGGCCTTCAAGAAATCCTTCTTTGGGAGGCACAACGCCCATATTTGCAGCAACTGGCTCAACAATTATACATGCCATGTCTTTTCCATGCTCTGCTACTGCCCTTTTAACTGCATCAAGGTTATTATATGGAACTGTCAAAGTATGCTTTGCAAGGTCATCTGGCACACCTGCGCTGTCTGGCACACCCATTGTTGCTAAGCCAGAGCCTGCCTTTACAAGAAGGCTGTCTGCATGGCCGTGATAGCATCCTTCAAACTTTAATATCTTATTCCTGTTTGTAAAACCCCTTGCAAGCCTCAAGGCGCTCATTGCTGCCTCTGTGCCTGAACTCACCAGTCGCACAAGCTCCATTGAAGGGAATGCCTCATTGAGCATCTTTGCAAATCTCACCTCAAGCGCAGTAGGCGCGCCGTAGCTTGTGCCTTTAGAAATAGCGTTCTTTACCATCTTTGTTATCTTGGGATTTGCATGGCCAAGTATCATTGGGCCCCAGGAAAGGACATAATCAATAAATTTATTCCCATCAACATCGTAGATATAACAGCCTTTTGCCCTTTTGATAAATATCGGGTCGCCGCCAACAGACCTAAATGCGCGCACAGGGCTGTTCACGCCTCCGGGGATATATCTTTGCGCTTCTGCAAATAATTTTTTTGAGATTGCATTGCGCATCAGCCTTCCTCCCCGCCTTCAAAATATTTCATGCTCGTTTTTTTAAATTCCTTTGTGCTGTATAAAAGGGAATATTCTTTAATGCCTGTTGCCTCTGATATCCTCTTTGCAATTGCCTCGCAGTCCTCCCTTGTTTTTCCGTGTATCATGGTATAAAGATTATACGGCCAGTCAGAAAAGGTCGGCCTTTCATAGCAGTGCGTTACCTCTTTAAAAGAGGCCATGATACTGCCAATCCTCTCTGCATCCTCTTTTGGCACTATCCAGATGCCCATTCCATTTGCAGAGATTCCTGCTTCCCTGTGCCTTAATGTTGCGCCAAAGCGTCTGATATAGCCCTTTTCCCTGAACTCCTTTATTTTGGCAATTACATCTGTCTCTGAAATGCCGAGCTGTTCTGCTATTGCCTTATAAGGCTGTTCTGCCACAGGCATGTCATCCTGAATTATTCTTATTAATCTCTTTTCTGTTTCTGTAAGTTCAATCATAAAAAAATCCTCTTTTCTTTTAATTTAGATTAATGGAATTTAACACACTAAACTATAGCCTGTCAAGCATTGCCCGTATTATGCAGCAACCAGCCACCTGATAACTGGGTTCATGGATGAGATGGGTGACCACAAATTCTATCCCAAGTTCGGCGTCGTAAATACCAAAGAGGAGGCGGCCGGCTATGACCTGATAATTGATGGAAAGTTCATACAGTTTGACCGCGGCAACCGTGCCGCGCGAGCCATGGCATCTATAAGCTCTGCCGGCAAAACCAATGTTACAGTGGCAGGCACCATGACAGAGACAGCAACAGGCAAGATAGTGGTAAAATTTCGTGATGTGAAATATGGCACAGCCGGCTCCCGCGGCGGCAGCTTTGGCGGTAGTGATTCCATGAAGCTGTTGAAGGGAAACTGCGAGGATATCGGCAACAACATCTTCTACTTTCTTAGAGAGGTTTATTAAGAAACAGATAGTGCTTTGTCCATGTTTTAAAAAAAAGAAACTGCTTAAAATAATTATGTGGAAACTATGAGCGTATCTATGTCGCTCATAGGATAATGCCTGCCATTGCCTGTAGCAAGAAGAGCATTATTAGTAAAGGCAGTTGCAGCGATAAGACAGTCATCCAGCTCAAGGCTATGGCTTTTGACGCCCTTTTTATAGCCTCCTGCTTTTTCTGCTATTTCGCGTGTTACTTCAATAATATTTAGGCTGTCTAAAAGGTCTGTGGTCTTTTCCTTTTCGTGCTCTTTCATGCCTGCAAATATCTCGGCTACAGTTATAACTGAACAATATAGCGCCGATTCATTAATCAATGATAATAAGAAAGCTCTTGCCCTGACACTGCCTCTGAGGAAGTTTATAAGGATATCTGTATCAATAAGGATATTTTTCATGGGCGGCTCAATCTTGTTGAATGTCTAAGCTTTCTGATAAAGGCCTTTGCGCCAGCCTTCAATTCAGGGTGCTCTCTATCCTTCCATGCGCCAAAGCTTGTTTGCAAAACCTCTTTGAGTTTAATTCTTTTTAGCTCTTTTTTTAAAGCTTCTGTGACAACCTTGCTCTGTTCCCTCTTTGGGACAATCCTCCTCATCTCCTCAATCAGGTCTTCGGGCAGGAGAAAATTCGCCTGTTTTGTTGCGCTTCCCATAAACACCTCCAATATAGCTTTGCATATATAGAAAATTATATAGGATGTTTCCTATAAAATCAAGCTCATTCCAGCCACTGCAGTATTTTTATTTTATTTTTCCCTTTGTCTTAAAAAAGCCTTTTCTGCTTCTACGGCGATGAAGAGTGTAAAAGATACAGCAAGGCAGAGGAAGAGTTCAAAAGGGCTTAATGAGGTTGTCCTGAATATATCTTGAAGAGGCGGGAGATAGGTTATCAAAAGCTGGAGTATAAAAGTCAACAGCACTGCGCCAAGGAGCTTTGCGTTTGAAAACAGGCCGATTGTAAAAAGCGATTCCCTTTCTGAACGTATTGCCATGACATGGAACATCTGAAACATTGATATTGTAAAAAATGCCATGCTCTGCATGTGCCTGACATCACTGTTTCTTAGTTCATACCACATCACAAATATAACGCCTCCAGCCATCAAAAGCCCAACCCAAGTAATGTGCTGCCACATGCCCCTCGCGAATATGCTTTCCTTTGGGTCTCTTGGCAGCCGCTTCATGACACCCCTCTCTGCAGGCTCCAAGCCAAGCGCCAGTGCAGGCAAAGAATCTGTAACAAGATTTACCCAGAGTATCTGGATTGGAAGGAGCGGCAATGGCATGCCAAGAAGTATGGCAAAAAACATGGTGAGTATCTCGCCTGAATTTGTTGAAAGCATGTAGCGGATGAATTTTCTGATGTTATCATAGATAATCCTGCCCTCTTTTACTGCACTGACGATGGTTGCAAAATTGTCGTCAAGCAGAATCATGTCTGATGCCTCTTTGCTCACATCTGTGCCTGTTATGCCCATTGCAATGCCTATATTAGCGCCTTTCAATGCAGGCGCATCATTCACGCCGTCGCCTGTCATTGCAACTATGTGCCCCTTATCCCTTAAGGCATCAACTATCCTGACCTTATCCTCTGGCTGCACCCTTGCAAAAACAGAAATGTTTTCAACAATAACATGAAACTCCTCATCAGATATATCAGCAAGCTCTTTTCCTGTAACAATTCTGTCATTTGCTGAGAGTACGCCAACCTCTCTTGCAATGGCTGCTGCAGTTGCAGGGTGATCGCCTGTTATCATAACAGGACGGATGCCCGCTTCCTTGCACTGGGCAACTGCATCCCTTGCCTCTTCCCTTGGCGGGTCTTTTAAGCCGACAAGGCCAATAAAAATCAAATCCCTTTCTGCTTTTCCCGGCAATATATCTTTTTTATCCTCCCTGTATGCAAATCCAAGAACGCGCACGCCCTTTGATGCCATCTCTTCATTGTAGATAAGGAGCTGCTCTTTGTCCGCATTGCTCATCTCCTTAACGCCGCTGTCAGTAAGTATATATGGCGTAATCTCAAGGAGGCTGTCAACAGCGCCTTTTACAAAGGCTATATATTTATTGTCAGGCGTTTTATGTATAGTTGACATCCTCTTTCTTGATGAGTCAAAAGGCAGTTCATTTACACGAGGATAATCCATTAGAGCGTCTTCCTTAGTAATTCCTGTTTCAATTCCTGCCTGAAGCAGCGCCATCTCCATTGGGTCGCCTGTCCTTTTACCGCCTTCAATATTTGCGTCATTACAAAGAACCATTGCATGGAGCAGCTTTCCTGTTATCTTATCATCTATATTCCATTCCCTTTCCAATCCATCTATAGTGTAGATGAGCTCTGCAGACATCCTGTTCAAAGTAAGGGTGCCGGTTTTATCAGAGCAAATTGTTGTTACAGAGCCGAGCGTTTCTACAGAGGGAAGCTTTCTTATCAAGGCGTTTGCCTTAACCATCCTGTAGGCGCCCAATGCAAGGACAATGGTTATAACAGCAGGAAGGCTTTCTGGAATAGCAGCAACAGCAAGGCTTATGGCAGTGAGAAGCATCAGTTGTATTGTCTCCCCCCTTAAAATACCCGCTGTAAAGATAACAGCGCATAAAAGCAGAGCAACCACAGCAAGCCATTTACCCATTCTTTCAAGCCGCTCCTGAATAGGGGTCTTTTTGTCCTTTACCTCCT